>NZ_JBFTRC010000145.1:0-25816 GCF_056399325.1 Allobosea sp. 01N443 | reverse complement strand
CGGCGTTTCCCGCCATTTCGTGACGCTTCATGTCGGGGCGGGCACGTTCCTCCCGGTCAAGGCCGAGGATACGCGCGAACACCGCATGCATGCCGAATGGGGTAGCGTGAGCACTGAGACCGCAGCAGCGCTGAACCAGGTCAAGGCAAGGGGAGGCCGCATCGTTGCCGTTGGGACCACGGCCCTGCGGCTGCTCGAGAGCGCTGCCGGCGAGAACGGGGTCGTCGCGCCATTCTCCGGTGATACGGCCATCTTCATCACGCCAGGCTATCGCTTCCGGGCCGTCGATATCCTGATGACGAACTTTCACCTGCCGCGCTCGACACTGTTCATGCTGGTCTCGGCTTTCTGCGGGCTCGACCTCATGAAACAGGCCTATGCCCATGCGATCGCGGAGAAATATCGGTTCTATTCCTATGGTGACGGCAGTTTGCTGTTCAGGGCTGAACCCACCACGCCACGCCACGCTTGATCCGGCTCGCAATCGGCCAGCGAAAATGCTACCCGGCAGGGTGAAGAGGATTGTGACACCCTATGGCCGATATTTTTCGTGAGATCGACGAGGAGGTCCGGCGCGACAAGGCGGCGGCGCTCTGGAAGAAATATGGCAACCTGCTGATCGGTTTGGCCGTGGCTRCTGTCGTGGCCGTCGCAGCCTGGCAGGTCTGGCTGTATCGCGAGCAGCAGGCTTCGCAGGCCGTGGGTGCGCGGCTGGAAGAGGCGCTGAGGGCTTCGCGCGACAATCGCGGCGCCGAGGCGGAGTCGATCCTCGTTGACCTCGCGGCCAACGCGCCGGCGGGATACCGCCAGATCGCGCGGTTCCGCCTGGCTGCCGAAACCGGCAAGCGCGACGCTGCCGCGGGCGCAACGGCCTTCGACGCACTGGCGAATGACAGCTCTCTCGATCAGCTCTATCGCGATCTTGCCCGGCTTCGTGCCGGGATGTTGCGCGTCGATCTTGCGCCCTATGCCGAGACCCGCGCCGCGCTTGAGCCGCTCGCGTCTCCGCAGGGCGTCTGGCGCCATTCGGCCCGTGAGTTTCTCGGCATTGCCGCCCTCAAGGCCAATCTGTTCGAGGATGCCGGCCGCTGGTTCGATGCCATCGTGACCGATCCGCAATCGCCGCAGGTGCTGCGCCAGCGTACCGATCTCTATCTTGCGCTGGTGCGCGGCGGCGCCGTCGAGACCAAGAATTGACCCGACGCGCCGATCCCGGCGCGTAACAGGACGAATTTGAACACCATGACCGCGACCGTCGCCATCATCGGCCGGCCGAATGTCGGCAAATCGACGCTCTTCAACCGGCTCGTGGGCAAGAAGCTCGCTCTGGTCGATGACCGGCCGGGCGTGACCCGCGACCGGCGCGAAGGTGATGCCTCACTCGGCCATCTGCGCTTCCGCATCATCGATACCGCCGGACTCGAGGAGGCCGACAAGGACTCCCTTGCGGGCCGCATGCGCGCTCAGACCGAGACCGCGATCGCTCAGGCCGACGTGATCCTTTTCATGATCGATGCGCGGCTTGGCCTGACGCCGATGGACCAACCCTTCGCGGATCTGGTGCGCCGTTCTGGAAAGCCTGTGATCCTGCTCGCCAACAAGGCGGAAGGGAACAAGGGCAAGGACGGCACATTCGAGGCCTATGCGCTCGGGCTCGGCGACCCCGTTCCGTTCTCGGCCGAACATGGCGAAGGCACCGCGGATCTGCTCGAAGCGCTCGTGCCATTCATTGCCGACGAGCCAGACGAAGACGAGGACGATCAAGCCTGGGCCGAAGCTCCCGCCGCGGATCTCGATGAAGACAGCGACCCCAACAAGCCGCTGCGCGTCACCATTATCGGCCGCCCCAATGCCGGCAAGTCGACGCTGGTCAACCGGATGATTGGCGAAGACCGGCTGCTGACGGGACCGGAAGCCGGGATCACCCGAGACACCATCTCGGTTGACTGGGAGTGGCGCAGCCGCCCGGTCAAGCTCTTCGACACGGCGGGCATGCGCAAGCGCGCCCGCATCGAGGAGAAGCTCGAAAAGCTCTCGGTCGCCGATGCGCTTCGGGCCATTCGGTTCGCCGAAGTCGTCGTCGTCCTGCTCGATTCGACCATTCCCTTCGAGAAACAGGACCTGACGCTGGTCGACCTGACCGAGCGCGAAGGCCGGTCGGTCGTCATCGGGCTGAACAAGTGGGATCTCGTTGCCGACAAGCAAGGCCTGCTGGCCGAGCTCAAGGAGAAGGCGAACCATTTGCTGGCGCAGGTGCGCGGCGTGCAGATCGTTCCGCTGTCAGGTCTGGCGGGCGAGGGTATCGACCGGCTGATGCAGGCTGTCTTCGCCAGCTATGACGTCTGGAATCGCCGCGTCTCCACGGCGCGGATCAACCGCTGGCTCGAAGGCGTGCTCTCGGCTCACCCGCCTCCGGCCGTCGCCGGACGCCGCATCAAGATCCGCTATATGACGCAGGCAAAGGCGCGCCCGCCGACTTTCGCGCTGTTCGGCAACCAGCTCGACCATTTGCCGGTGTCCTATACGCGCTATCTCGTCAACAATCTGCGCGAGGCATTCGAGCTGCCGGGCACACCGATCCGCCTGCATACGCGCGGCGGTGACAATCCCTACGATCGCAACAAGCGCAAGTGAAGGTCACCGTCGTCGGCGCGGGCATTGGYGGCCTTGCGACGGCCTGGGCTCTCAGCGGACGTGGCCATGACGTAACGCTGCTCGAGCAGGCGCCGGTGATTCCCAATCCCTACGCCGCCTCGGGCGACCAGCATCGCATCATCCGTCGCGCCTATGGCAGTGCCGATGGCTATGCCCGCACCATCCCGGAGGCCTTCGCGGCATGGGACGAGATGTGGGCTGATCTCGGCCGGTCCCACCTCGCCAATTGCGGCGTTCTCGGCGTCTCGCTGCAGGAGGGCGACGAGGGCGAGCAGTATCGCGACGGGCTCGACCGGACGTCACAGCCTTATACGCTGCATGCGCCTGCCGAAGCCGCGACGCGCTGGCCCTTTCTCGATGCGGCAAGCCTCCGCTACGCCTATTTCAGTGCCGACGGCGGCGCTCTCTTTCCGGCACGGATTGCGGCGGATCTGCTCCGACTTCTGGCGGAACGCGGCGTCGCGATTCAGGCCAATGCGCGTGTTTCTGCCGTGGAGCCGGATGCCGGCGTCGCCATCCTTGACGATGGGGCGCGGATTGCTGCCGACCAGGTCGTGGTGACGGCTGGGGCCTGGGTGCTGCGCCTGTTCCCGGAACTCGGCGATGCGCTGAAGACCTACCGCACTGCGGTCGTCTATCTCGATCCGCCCGGGGATCTCCGTGACGCCTGGCAGCGTGCGCCTGCCATGGTCAGCGTCGGTGGCGACAGACACGGTTACATCCTGCCGCCGGTGGACGGGACCGAACTGAAGCTGGGCGCAGGAATCCATCGCCGCCCGAGAGAGCCCGACGAGGAGCGCGAGCCTCGTCCCGGGGAGGGCGAGCAGATCCGCGACTATTTTGCCCCGCCGCTCGCTCGGCTCGATGAGTATCGCGTCAAGCGTACCGCGACCTGCGCCTATACCTTCACCGAGGATGGCACATTCTTCGCGCGCCGGATTGGCAAGGCGCTCGCGGTCTCCGCATGTTCGGGGCATGGCTACAAATTTGGCGCCGCGGTCGGTCGACGGGTCGCGACTGCTCTGGAGAGCGGAGACGACGCCGCATTGTTCCGCTGGTTGCGGGCGGAGTAGGCCAGATGGAGGGGCGGATGCTCGAGACGGTCAGCGCCCTGTTCGTCAGCCCGGAAAACAAGGTTCTGCTCGGCTTGAGGGCATCCTGGAAGCGCGCATGGGCCGATCACTGGGATGCGATCGGTGGCCGGGTCGAACCGGGGGAAGGCCTCCAGGAAGCGCTTCTGCGCGAATGCCGTGAGGAAGTTGGCCTTGTCCCGACACGGTATCAGCTGGTGCTGTCGGAGCCGGAGCGCTTTCCGGAGCGCAATGGCGAGGCGCTGCACCACATCTACGTCGTGCATGCCTGGGCGGGCGGGGACGCGGTCAACCTCTGCGACGAGCATGTCGAGATACGCTGGTTTACGCTCGACGAGATGGCGGCGCTGCCAAACCTCACCATCCCCGATCTGATCACGCTGGCGCGTGCGGCGCCGCGCGCGGGAGACTGATTGCTCTCGAGCAGGGCATCAGACCGAAAAGTGGAATCCACCTCTCGGGGAAAATCCGATGCTGCCTAAAGAGAGGGATCGCCACTTTGCGCCCCCCAGGACGCGCGCCAATTTAGGCCGGCATTTGCGGGCTCAGTACCTTGCCCTGCGGAAAATCGAAAATCTTGCCGGTCTCCGCCCAATCGGGCGAGGCCAGGCGTACGAGATGCGGAGCGAGGTCTTCCGGGGTCTTCAGCGTCAGCGGATCCTCGCCCGGCATCGCTTCTTCCCGCATGCGGGTGCGCAGGGGGCCGGGGTTGACGATCATCACCTTGAGCGGGGTCGTCACGGTCTCGGCTGCATAGGTGCGCGCCATGGCCTCGACGGCCGCCTTCGAGATCGAGTACGGGCCCCAATAGGCCAGGCACTTATGCGCCGCACCTGACGACATCACGATGACCCGGCCCGAATCCGAGGCCTGCAGGGCCGGTTCGACCGATTTGATCAGGCGCCAGTTGGCCGTGACATTGGTTTCGAACACCTTGGCCCATTCCTTCGGCGAGGCATGGGTGAGCGGGGTCAGGGGGCCGAGGATGCCGGCATTGGCGAGCAGGATGTCGAGTTTGCCCCAGCGCTGCAGCAGAGCGGGGCCAAGCTTCTCGATCGCAGCCGCATCGCCGAGGTCGACAGGAACCAGCGTCGCACTGCCGCCAATGCCCTGAATCTCATCATCGAGTTCTTCAAGCGCGCCGGAGGTTCGCGCCAGAGCAACGACATGGGCGCCGGCATTGGCGAAGGCGAGGGCTGCGGCGCGGCCAATACCGCGCGACGCGCCAGTGACGAGCGCGACGCGCCCTGCGAGAGGCTTGGTCATCATAGACTCTTGTGATCAGCCGGCTTCGGCCAAGAGGGACAATTCCTGCTTGGCGCTCTCGCCGATGACGTCGGTCAGCGAGGTCGGGTAGTCGCCGGTGAAGCAATGGTCGGTGAATTGCGGCCGGGCGGGATCGCGCCGTTCATGCCCCATGGCGCGGTAAAGACCGTCGACCGAGAGAAAGGCGAGCGAATCCGCGCCGACGAACTGGCGCATCTCCTCAAGGGTATGCGTTGCCGCCAGCAGCTTCTCGCGGTCGGGCGTGTCGATGCCGTAGTAGTCGGGATGGGTGATCGGCGGCGACGAGATGCGGAAATGCACCTCGCGCGCTCCAGCCTCGCGCATCATCTTGACGATCTTGAACGAGGTCGTACCGCGCACGATCGAGTCGTCGACCAGAACGATACTCTTGCCCTCGACCACGCTGCGGTTGGCCGAATGCTTCAGCCGCACGCCGAGTTCGCGGACCTTCTGGGTCGGCTCGATGAAGGTGCGCCCGACATAATGGTTGCGGATAATGCCGAGCTCGAAGGGAACGCCGCTTGCCTGGGCAAAGCCCAGCGCCGCCGGCACGCCCGAATCCGGTACGGGCACGATCACATCGGCATTTGCCGGCGCTTCCGAGGCCAGCTGCGCGCCCATGCGCTTGCGACGTTCATAGATGCTCTGGCCCTTCACGATCGAGTCCGGCCGGGCGAAGTAGATATACTCGAAGATGCAGGGGCGTTCCGCAACCGGCGGGAAGGGCTTGTGGCTCTCGATGCCGTCCTCGGAGATGACGACGACTTCGCCGTTCTCGACCTCACGGACGAACTTGGCGCCGATGATGTCGAGCGCACAGGTCTCGGAGGTCAGGATCGGTGCCCCGTCGAGCTCGCCGAGCACGAGCGGGCGGATGCCCAACGGATCGCGAGCGCCAATCAACTTCTTGTTGGTGATGCCGACGAAGGCATAAGCGCCCTCGATCTGGCGGATGGCATCGACAAAACGATCGATGAAGCGGGTCTTGCGGCTGCGGGCGACAAGATGGAGCAGCACCTCCGTATCGGAGGTCGACTGATAGATCGCACCGTCACGGACAAGGTTGCGGCGCAGCGTCAGGCCGTTGGTGAGGTTGCCGTTATGCGCAACGGCAAAGCCGCCGCCATGCAGCTCGGCGAAGAGCGGCTGGACGTTTCGGAGGATCGTTTCCCCCGTCGTCGAATAGCGCACATGACCGATCGCCTGCGCGCCCTGGAGCTTGTCGATGACCGAGGCTTCCGAAAACGCATCGCCGACAAGGCCGAGACGCCGCTCCGAATGGAAGCGCCTGCCGTCGAAGGTCACGATACCAGCCGCTTCCTGGCCACGATGCTGGAGAGCATGCAGGCCGAGCGCGGTCAGCGCGGCGGCATCGGCATGACCGAAGATGCCGAAGACGCCGCATTCCTCGCGCAGCCGGTCGGCATAGGGATCGAAGGCGTCGTGGGTCTCGGGTTGAGACGTCATTACGGGCTCCATACGCTGTAACACGGCTGCGTTACGCTCCAATTACGGACGAGTTTGGGCAGGCGTTCCCGGGCGGGTGCCTTCGATCGCACGCTGTAGCGCCTGGCGGTCGTTGGCGTTCGGCACTTCAGTGCGGCGCTGCGGGTCAGCGGTCGGGCTCGCCGGTGGGCGCGGCTCCTCGGCCGGCGCCTCGGCGGGCTCTTCGCCGGTCTTGGGCTTCAGCAGCTTCTTGACGAAGTCAGAATTGATGTCCTGCGGCAGCATCGTCAAAAGCGAGCGGCCGGTCTCTTCGAGGATCGGCTTGGCCTTGGCGTCCTTTGCCCAGGTCGGGAGATTCTTGTCGCCCATCAGCGCGGTGAAGAACACGTAACCGATCACCGCCAGCAGCAGCCCGCGGGCGGCGCCGAAGACAAAGCCGAGCGTCCGGTCGAGCGCGCCGATACGCGAGTCGAGGACGAAATCGGAAATCCGGGCAGTCACGAGCGACACGATGATCAAGGTTACCAGGAACAGGGCCGCGATCACGGCGACCAACGCGATGGTCTGGTTCGGGATATGTTGCTGCGCCAGCGGCAGGAGCTGGGGATGAAACACCCAAGCCACCACAGCTGCCGTCGCCCAGGACGCGATAGCCAACACTTCTCGTGTCAGCCCGCGCACAGCGGCCAGCAACGCCGAGATCAGAACCACGCCGATGACGACGAGATCGAGGATTGTGACAGGCATGTAGGAAGCCGCTTCTCTAGCATCTAGGGGTGGCCCGCAAGAAATGGGCTGGCCGCAACGATTTTGCTATACGCGTTCGAAGGGGTTCCGTCACCCTTGGGGGCGGTTCATTTCACATCCCTGCGAGGAGCGCGAGCCGCGATATCGGCGACGAGCTCCGCAACATGCCCGAAACGGCGCAGTCCCAGCCCGCTGCCATCGCCGAAATCTGCTCCACCTGCGGGAAAGAGTGCAGCCTCGAAGCCGAGCTTGGCAGCCTCGCGCAAGCGGGCAGCCGTGACGGAAACCGGACGAATCGCCCCCGACAGTGCGATCTCGCCAAAATAAACGCCTTCGGCCGGCAGAATCGCTCCGGTCAGCGAGGAGATCAGCGAGGCGGCAACCGCCAGATCCGCGRCCGGCTCGTTGACCCGCAGGCCGCCGGCTACGTTGAGATAGACATCATGCTGGCCGAGCCTTAGGCCGCCATGGGTTTCGAGCACGGCAAGCACCATCGCGAGACGGCTGTTCTCCCAGCCGACGACAGCGCGCCGCGGCGTGCCAAGTGAGGTCGGCGAGACCAGCGCCTGGATCTCGACCAGCACCGGCCGCGTGCCCTCAACTCCGGCGAAGACCGCGGCCCCAGGGGCGGCCTGATCCCGGCCCGCCAGGAAAAGGGCCGATGGATTGGTGACTTCCGACAATCCCTTGCCGGTCATCTCGAAGACGCCGATCTCGTCAGTTGCTCCGAAGCGGTTCTTCTGCCCGCGCAGGACGCGGAAGGCATGTGCGCCTTCGCCCTCGAAGGAGAGAACGGCGTCGACCATATGCTCGACCACACGCGGCCCGGCGATCTGACCGTCCTTAGTGACATGGCCTACGAGGATCAGGCAGGCGCCGCTGGTCTTGGCATAGCGGATCAATGCCTGGGCCGAGCCTCGTACCTGCGTCACTGTGCCCGGCGCGCTTTCAACCTCGCCCGACCACATGGTCTGGATCGAATCGATCACGACGAGGGCCGGACGCTGACCCTGATTGAGGGTGGCGACGATGTCCTCGACATTGGTTTCTGCAGCGAGGTCGACCGGCGCATCGGCGAGGCCCATGCGTTCGGCCCGCAGGCGGACCTGCCCGGTCGATTCTTCGCCCGAGACATAGACGACGCGATGGCCGCCATTGGCGAGCGCCGCACAAGCCTGCATCAGCAGGGTCGATTTGCCGATGCCGGGATCGCCGCCGATCAACAGCACAGAGCCGGGCACGAAACCGCCACCGGTGACGCGGTCGAGCTCACCGATGCCGGCGACAATGCGGGGAGCATCCTGTGTCTCGCCTTTGAGCGTCTCGAGCGCAAAGACACGGCCCCGCGCGCGGCCGTTCGACGAGCCGCGTCCGCCCGGCACCGGCGCAGCCTGCGCTTCCTCGCTGAGCGACGACCATGTGCCGCAGGCGTCGCATTTGCCCTGCCAGCGATGATAGACTGCGCCGCAGGCTTGGCAGGTATAGGTTGGACCGCGTTTCGCCATTCGGCACTAGAGCCCGACATAGCGGCGCGCATAGCGCCCGCCCAGCCCGGTCAGGATCTCGTAGCCGATGGTCTTGGCTCCAGCGCCCACCGTCTCGATGTCGAGCGGCCCGCCGATCAGCGTCACCGGCGCGCCCCGCACGGCGGCAGCGGCAGGCGCATCCGTGACATCGATGATGATCAGGTCCATCGAAACCGTGCCGACGAAGGGGCAGGTAACGCCGCCAACGATCGCCGAACCGCCGGTGCTGCTATCCGTCCAGCTCGCATTGCGCGGGTAGCCATCGGCATAGCCGAGGCAGATCGTGGCGAGCTTGCGCGGCCCCGGTGCGGTCCAGCGGCCGTTATAGCCCACCTGCGTGCCGGCCTGGACCTCGCGCAGTTGGAGAATGCGTGCCTCCAGCCCGATGACAGGCTGCATCGGGTTCGGCTGGTTCGGCGTCGGGTTGCCGCCATAGAGTGCGTAGCCCGGCCGGGTGAGCTGATAGGATGGGACATCCTTGAGGAAATGACCCGAAGAGTTCTTCAGCGAGGCGGGAATGCCGGGGAAGGCGGCTGCAATATCGGCGAAGGCTGCGGCCTGTCGCGCGTTGGCTGGATCGGCCTCATCCTCGGATGAGGCGAAATGCGACATCACAAGACCGATGCCTGCGGCCGTGATCGTGCCTGAGCGCTCACGCGCGAGGTTCAAGCCTTCGCCGGCCCAGAGCCCGAGCCGGTTCATCGCGGTGTCGACATGCAGTGCCGCCGACCTGACCGCGGCTCCGCCCTGGCGGAAAGCGGCCCATTCGAGCAGTTCTTCATGCGAACCGAGCACCGGTGACAGGCCGTGCAGGGCAAAGTGGCCGCAGGTTTCCGGCAAGAGGCCGTTCAGCACATAGATCGCCGCGTCCGGATCCACGGCTCGTGCCCGAATGCCCTCGGACAGATGGGCGACGAAGAACGTCCGGCAGCCGGCCTTGGCGAGAGCTGTGACCGCTGGCTCGATGCCGATGCCATAGGCGTCGGCCTTGACCACGGCGCTGGTCTCGGCCCCGCTGGCACGCTGTCCGAGCGCACGCCAATTCGCTACCAGCGCCCCGAGATCGATCGTCAGTGTCGCGCCGGCCATGCCGGCATCCGGGGTATCGAAGGCGGTCATATCTGTTCCGGCAAATGGGCTTCTTCGGCGCGGTCGGAGAAGCGTGTGACGTCGGCATCGAACTGCAGGGCGATGGTGCCGGTCGGGCCGTGACGCTGTTTGCCGATGATCAACTCGGCGAGACCATGGGCCACCTCCATCTCGTTGAGCCAGGTCGCATGTTCCGGCGTGCCGGCACGCGGTTCCTTGCCCTTGAGGTAATATTCCTCGCGATAGACGAACATCACGACGTCAGCGTCCTGCTCGATCGAGCCCGATTCGCGCAGGTCCGAGAGCTGGGGCCGCTTGTCGTCGCGGTTCTCGACCTGGCGCGAGAGCTGCGAGAGCGCGATGATCGGTACCGAGAGTTCCTTGGCCAGCGCCTTCAGGCTGGTCGTGATCTCGGTCAGTTCCTGCACGCGGTTCTCGCCCTTCTTGGCCGAGCCCGAGAGCAGCTGGAGGTAGTCGATGAAGAGAGCATCGAGCCCCTTCTGGCGCTTCAGCCGTCGCGCGCGCGCCATCAGCTGGGCGATCGAGAGGCCACCGGTCTGGTCGATATAGAGCGGCAGTTTCTCGATCTGGTTTGCGACATCGGCCAGCCGCGCGAAATCGCCTTCGGAGATGCGGCCCTGCCTGATCTTGTATGACGAGATGCCCGATTGTTCGGCGACGATACGGGTCGCGAGCTGGTCGGCCGACATTTCGAGTGAGAAGAAGGCGACGATACCGCCGTCGACGGATTTGAGCGAACCGTCATCCTGTCGCTCGCCGCGCCAGGCCTTGGCGATGTTGAACGCGATATTGGTCGCAAGCKAGGTCTTGCCCATGGCCGGGCGACCGGCCAGCACGATCAGGTCCGAGCGCTGCAGGCCGCCCATGCGCGCGTCGAGATCGCKGAGGCCGGACGAGATGCCTGAGAGACCGCCGGCGCGCTGGTAGGCGCTCGCCGCCATGTCGATCGCGAGGCGAAGCGCGCCATCGAATTTCTGGAACCCGCCCTCGTAGCGGCCCTTCTCGGCCAGTTCATAGAGCCGACGCTCGGCTTCCTCGATCTGCTCGCGAGGCGCCATCTCGACCGGTGCGTCATAGGCGACGTTGACCAGATCCTCACCGACGCCAATGAGCAGGCGCCGGATGGCGAGTTCGTAGATGGTGCGCCCGTAATCCTGCGCGTTGATGATGGTCGTGGCCTCGGCCGCGAGGCGCGCGAGATATTGCGAGGCCGTGATGCCGCCAAGATCGATCTCGGCGAGAAATGTCTTCAACGTGATCGGCGTCGCGATCTTGCCCGCTCGGATCAAACTCGCGGTCAACTCGAAGACGAGGTCGTCTCAGCGATCGTCGTTGTCGCCGGCCTCGGCCAGTGCCGCGCCGACCTCGAGACCGAGATCGTCGAGATCGAACTCCTCGCGAGCCGTGACGTTCTCACCCCGGACCTGGCGCTCGGCCTCTTCAGCGGAACGGGCGATGTTGATGGTGACGGTGACCGAAACCTCAGGATGCAGCACGACCGGAACGGTGTGCAGACCGAGCGTCTTGATCGGCGCGTTCAGGGTGATCTGGCTACGGTCGACGCTGAAGCCGTCCGCGGTCAGGGCCTCGGCGATGTCGCGGGTCGAGACCGAACCGTAGAGCACGCCGGACTCGCCCGACTGACGCAGCATCACGACCGAGTGGCCGTTCAGCGTCTCGGCGACCGAATCGGCCTCCTTCTTGAGCTCGAGATTGCGGGTCTCGAGCTGGGCGCGCTGCGTCTCGAAGCGCTTCCTGTTCTCTTCGGTGGCGCGCAGCGCCTTGCCGCGGGGCAGCAGGAAATTACGGCCGAAGCCGTCACGCACGCGGACGACTTCGCCCATCTGGCCGAGCTTGGCGACGCGTTCGAGCAGGATCACTTCCATTGGTCTTCTCCTTCTTGTGTTTGATGTCAGGCGTTAGGCATGGGTGGAACGGTGGGTGGGGCCTTTCGGCGCCCCAGCAGAGAATCGACGATGCCGGCAAGCGACAGCAGCGGTGTCAGCAGGGCCTGCATGATGACGAGCGCGAGATAGACCGAGATCAGCGCCGGCCCGCGCCAGGCTTTGCCGCGCGTCAGATCGTGGATGGTGGCCAGCCCGCTGAACATGAAGGCAGCGAGCAGTGCGCCGGTCATCGCAGCTCCGGCGACGCCGATGAAACCGCCGAGCGTGCCTATCGCCATTGCCAGGCCAAGCAGGATCAGCGCCTGGCGGGGAACCGTCGTTGCCGGAATGAAAGGCCACGGGCGCGGCAGCCGGCCGGAGACCTGCACTGCCTTGGCCGCAAGCCAGAGATTGGCGACGATCGTCGTGACGAAGGACGCGCCGATCCCGACGGGGACCGCGGGCGCGAGCGTCAGCGCAAGCTCGGAAACCTTCACATCTGCTGGCAAGGCGATGAGGCGGCTGCGCACCATCTCGGAGAGCAGGTTCTCGATGACGCGTGCGATCACCGTGCGATAGGTGTCGTAGTCCGTGGTCATCACGAGAGCGCTGCCAACGGTTGTCAGCGCGGCTATTGCGGCGATCCAGACCAGAAGATGACCGAGCGGATACCACTCGGCACCGCCCGTGCCGTCATGACGGGCAAGAAGCGCGAGGTAGGCAATCCACCAGGCTGGCAGCGCGACGATCAGCGCATAATTCAGCCCGCCGGCAAAGCTGAGCGCGATCATGCCGGCGATCGCGCCGGCTGCGGTCGCAACAAGCCCGGCGCGATGATTCCAGCCGAGTGCCGCGATGAAGATCGGAAGAGGGGCTGCGGAATACAGCAGAATAGCCAGCGGCGATCCGGTGATCACCACTGCGAAAAGAAGGGCCGAGACAAGGCCCGCACCGATGCCGACGATCGGAAGCATTCTTCGTCCTGCTGTCCCGCTGCTCGAAAATGGCAGGGTGAGAGGCATCTTGCCTCAACATACCCGGCGGGATTTCACCGCTGGGCGACTAGGGGTTCGGCCATCGCCGGTGCAAGGCACCGGCGATGGGTCGCAATCCGCTTAGCGGATGACGTAGGGCAGCAGGCCCAGGAAGCGGGCGCGCTTGATCGCCTGGGYGAGCTCACGCTGCTTCTTGGCCGAAACGGCCGTGATACGCGACGGCACGATCTTGCCGCGCTCGGAGATGTAGCGCGAAAGCAGGCGCACATCCTTGTAGTCGATCTTCGGAGCGCCTTCGCCCGAGAACGGGCAGGACTTGCGGCGGCGGAAGAAGGGGCGGCGGGCGCCGGCGGAAGCGGTCGACATGGCTTAGGCCTCCGTGCCGGTGGTTTCGGTGGTCTCGTCTTCGCGACGCGGACGGTCACGGCGCGGGCCGCGATCGAAACGGTCGCCGCCACGCTCGAAGCGGTCACCGCCGCGCTCGCCGCGGTCGTCACGATCGCGCTTCTGCAGCATGGCCGACTGGCCTTCCTCGAGCTCCTCGACGCGGATCGTCAGGAAGCGCAGGACGTCTTCGTTGATGCGCATCTGGCGCTCCATCTCCAGCACGGCGGCGGAGGGAGCGTCGATGTTCAGCAGCGAGTAATGAGCCTTGCGGTTCTTGCGGATGCGATACCCGAGCGACTTCACGCCCCAGTACTCGGTCTTGGTGACCGAGCCGCCATTCGCCTCGATGATGCCCTTGAACTGTTCGACAAGAGCTTCGACTTGCTGCGCGCTGACATCCTGCCGCGCGAGCAGCACATGCTCGTACAATGCCATTATGGCCTTCCTTTGTTTTACCCTGTTTCGCTCGGCGCGGAGCCCTCCGAGCCCTGGATAAGGCCCGACAGGATTTCATCGAAGGCGGAGACACGGGATGGCGGTTCGAGAGCCGAACCTGCGGATGCTTGATAAGCGCCCGCCATCCGTTCAGCCTCCGGCCGAACAAACAGGAGGCGGCTGATACAGCGTCGTGGCCATTTCCGCAAGCCAAATCACTGCACAGGTGGCCGCGAATTCTCCAGCAAAGCTTGACTTGGCCTCCCAAGCAATGTGAGAGCGCCGTCGCGATGACTAATTTATGAACATCGGGATTTTCTCAGCATGACAACCGCGTTCATCTTTCCCGGCCAGGGCTCTCAGGCCGTCGGCATGGGCAAGACCTTGGCCGACGCCTTTCCGGTGGCCAGGGCAGTCTTTGCCGAGGTCGACGACGCCCTGTCGCAGAAGCTTTCGGCGATCATGTGGGATGGTCCTGCTGAGGAGTTGACGCTGACCGCCAATGCTCAGCCTGCCCTGATGGCTGTGAGTCTTGCCGTGATCCGCGTCCTTGAGGCGGAGGCGGGCCTGTCGCTGCAGCGCGATGCGGCCTTCGTGGCCGGCCACTCGCTCGGCGAGTATTCTGCGCTGGCGGCTGCCGGCAGCTTCTCGATTGCGGATGCTGCGCGCTTGTTGCGGATTCGCGGCGACGCCATGCAGAAGGCTGTGCCGGCAGGCGAGGGGGCGATGGCAGCGCTGCTCGGGGTCGAGCTCGAACAGGCGCGCGAGATTGCCAGGGATGCAGCGCAAGGCGAGGCCTGCGAAGCTGCCAATGACAATGGTGGCGGACAGGTCGTTCTCTCCGGCAGCAAGGCGGCGATCGAGCGGGCTATTGCGCTCTCCGGGCAGCGCGGCGTCAAGCGCGCCCTGCCACTACCGGTATCAGCGCCCTTCCATTGCGCGCTGATGCAACCTGCCGCCGATGCTATGCGCGAGGCCCTGGCAAGGGTCGCTCTGGCGGCGCCGGTTGTTCCGGTGATGGCCAATGTCGGAGCTGCTCCGCTGAGCGACCCGGATGCGATCCGCGCGTCGCTGGTGGCGCAGGTGAYGGGAACCGTGCGCTGGCGCGAATGCGTGCAGGCTATGGCCGATGCCGGCGTGACCCGTTTCGTCGAGGCAGGCAGCGGTAAGGTGCTGGCCGGCTTGGTCAAGCGTATCGCAGCCGGCACGAGTGCGGTTTCGCTCGGCGCCGCCGACGATATCCGCAATTACAGTGCCCAGAACGGGTGAGCCGGCAGGATGCCGGGTCGAAATAAAGAGGAGGCAGCATGTTTGACCTGACGGGGAAGAAAGCCCTGGTCACCGGCGCGACCGGAGGGCTGGGCGGCGCGATCGCCCGCACGCTCCACGGCCTCGGTGCCAGCGTCGCTCTGTCCGGCACGCGGGTCGAGGCGCTCGAGGCTCTCGCAGCCGAGCTTGGCGAGCGCGTCGTGATTGCGCCCTGCAACCTGTCGGACAAGGATTCGGTCGAGGCGCTCGTCCCGACTGCTGAGGAGAAGCTCGGGGGGCTCGATATCCTCGTCAACAATGCTGGCGTGACGCGCGACAATCTTTTCCTCCGCCTCAAGGACGAGGACTGGGACAGCGTGATCGCCGTCAATCTGACCGCAGCATTCCGGCTGTCGCGGGCGGCCGTGAAGACGATGATGCGCCGCCGCTATGGCCGCATCGTTTCGATCGGTTCGGTCGTCGGCGTCACCGGCAATCCCGGGCAGGGCAATTACGCCGCCTCGAAAGCCGGGCTGATCGGGATGTCCAAGGCGCTGGCGGCGGAAGTCGCCAGCCGCAACATCACGGTGAATGTCGTTGCACCKGGCTTCATCGAGTCGCCGATGACGCAGGCGCTCAACGACAAGCAGCGCGAAGGCATCCTCGCCGACGTGCCGATGGGCCGATTGGGTGTGGGTGACGATGTTGCTGCAGCTGTCGCTTATCTCGCCAGCAACGAGGCCGCTTACGTGACCGGGCAGACGCTTCACGTCAACGGTGGAATGGCAATGATTTGAAGGTCTTGAGAAGGTTCTTTGTAACCTTCCCAGATCGGTTTGCGGCTCTCGTCAGCTATCGACGAGTGTGTTAACTAGCGCCGTCGCGCTGCAGCGCGCGTGCTCGGGGGGACTTGACGCGAACCCTGTTGTTGCGTTTGTGCAGCCTTAAGAGTTCCGCCCCGGCGGCATTCCGGAAGGGGTGCCGGGTGGCGGGAGCGGTTCCCTACACGCATCGCGATCCAGCGATGCGTTTCAAGCTTTGAGGAAAAGATCCATGAGCGATGTCGCCGAGCGCGTGAAGAAGATCGTGATCGAGCATCTCGGCGTCGAACCCGAGAAGGTCGTCGAAGGCGCCAACTTCATTGAAGATCTGGGTGCCGACAGCCTCGATACGGTCGAGCTCGTGATGGCTTTCGAGGAAGAGTTCGGCGTCGAGATTCCGGACGATGCTGCCGAGACGATCGTCACGGTCGGCGACGCCGTCAAGTTCCTCTCGAAGAGCGCCTGATCGGCCTCTGGCCGTTACTGCATCATGAGCCCACGCAGCTACACCATGCGACGTGTCGTGGTGACCGGGCTTGGCATGGTGACGCCGCTTGCATGCGGCGTCGAGCCGACCTGGTCACGTCTGATCTCCGGCGCCAGCGGCGCCGGTCCGATCACGAGCTTCGACGCGAGCGACCTTCCCGCCCAGATCGCCTGCAATATTTCGCGCGGCGATGGTTCCGACGGCACCTTCAATCCTGACGATTGGATGGAGCCGAAGGAACAGCGGAAGGTCGATGATTTCATCGTCTTCGCAATGGCGGCTGCGACGCAGGCGCTCAATGATGCCGGGTGGAAACCCGAAAGCTATGAGGACCAGATCGCGACCGGTGTCGCGATCGGGTCCGGCATTGGTGGGCTCGGCGGCATCTATGAAGCGTCGATCCTGCTCAAGGAGCGCGGCCCGCGCCGCCTCTCGCCTTTCTTCATTCCCGGCCGGTTGAGCAATCTCGCCGCCGGCTATGTTTCGATCACGCACGGCCTCAAGGGGCCGAATCACGCAGTGGTCACGGCTTGCTCGACCGGCGCTCATGCCATTGGCGATGCCTCGCGGATGATCGCTCTCGGCGATGCCAAGGTGATGGTCGCGGGTGGCACCGAATCGGCGATCAACCGCATCGGCATTGCCGGGTTCTGCGCGTGTCGCGCGCTGTCCACTGGCTTCAACGACACGCCTGAGAAAGCCTCGCGTCCCTATGACAAGGATCGCGACGGCTTCGTCATGGGCGAGGGGGCAGGGGTCGTCGTTCTCGAGGATCTCGAGCATGCCAAGGCGCGCGGTGCGCGCATCTATGCCGAAATCGTCGGGTACGGCATGTCGGGTGATGCTTATCATATCACCTCGCCGGCCGAGGATGGCGACGGTGCCTATCGTTGCATGTCGGCGGCGCTCGATCGTGCCGGGGTCACGGCGGGTGATCTCGACTACATCAACGCGCATGGCACCTCGACCCAGCTCGGCGACGAAATCGAGCTGCGGGCAGTCGAGCGGCTGCTCGCCAACGCTCCGCGGAAGCCCGCCATGTCCTCGACCAAGTCGGCGACGGGACACCTGCTCGGCGCGGCAGGCGCGATCGAGGCGATCTTCACGGTCCTCGCGATTCGCGACCAGATCGCACCGCCGACGATCAATCTCGACAACCCATCCGTCGAGACCGATCTGGACCTGGTGCCGAATGTCGCGAAGAAGCGCAGCATCGAGATCGCTCTCTCCAATTCCTTCGGGTTTGGCGGGACGAACGCCTCGCTGGTGATCCGGCGTTTCGTCGACTGACGCACCGGCCGATGAGGCTCAGCGCGCTTTCGCCATAATTTCTGCTAGTCTGTCACCGGATTTCGGGACAGGCTCGAAATGCGTCGCATCGCCAGGGCATTGCGGCGAACCTCACGACACCAGAACGCGAGCGCCAGCACTGTGAACACTTCGCCCCGCGTCGCCCCGAAGAGCCCGAGCGAGGCGTTGAAGCCGGTGGCGCCGCCTGCTCCGCCGCCGAAGGCGCGTCGCAGGAGGCGCAATCCCTTCATCGGCATGCTCAGCGGGTTGTTCACGACTGCGCTCGTCTTGGCCGGCGTCGTCGGTGCTGGAATCGCTGTGGTCGGCAGCCAGGGTAAGGCGCCAGGGCCGCTCGCGAGCGACCGTGTGCTGATCATTCCCAAAGAAAGCGGCCTCACCGAAATTGCCGAGCTCCTTCAGCGCGAGGGATTGATCGAGCATCCCTGGACCTTCAAGGTTTCGGCGCTGATCTCCGGCAATTGGACCAAGCTCAAGGCGGGTGAGTATCTGTTCAAGGCTCGCGCCAGCCAGCAGGACATTCTCGACATCATTGCCGAGGGCAAGGCGGTCGAGCATTCGATCACCGTGCCGGAAGGTCTGACCAGCGAACAGATCATCGCGCGGTTGCGCGACAATGATCTCCTCACGGGCGACGTCATTCAGGTGCCTCGCGAGGGGACCATCCTGCCCGACACTTTCAAGTTTCCACGCGGGTTCACACGGCAGGCGATCGTCGACCGGATGACGCGCGATCAACGCCGTATCCTCAACGATGTCTGGAGTCGCCGCCCTGCCGACCTGCCGATCAAGACGCCGCAGGAGTTGGTGATCCTGGCTTCGATCGTCGAGAAGGAAACCGGCCGCGCCGACGAGCGCCCGCGCGTTGCCGGTGTCTTCATCAACCGTCTGAACCGCAAGATGAAGCTGCAATCCGACCCGACGATCGTCTACGGGCTCGTCGGCGGCAAGGGCACGCTCGGCCGCGCGATCCAGCGTAACGAGATTACCCAGGCGACGCCCTACAATACCTATGTCATCGACGGACTGCCGCCGGGCCCGATCGCCAACCCGGGCCGTGCCGCAATGGAGGCCGTGGTCAACCATTCCAGGACCAAGGAGCTCTACTTCGTGGCTGATGGCAGTGGTGGGCACGCCTTCGCCGAGACCTTGGAGCAGCATAACCGCAATGTCGCCCGCTGGCGGCAGGTCGAGTCGCAGCGGCGCGAGGCTGGCAAGCCCTCGCCGGATTCGAATGTCGACAAGGTGGAACCGCCGCCCTCGCCGGATAATCGCACCGAAGCGCCTGGGGCCTCGCGAGCGGCCGATGCGACGTCCGGGGACAGCGAGACGGTGGGGGGCAGCCGGCGTGCGTCGGCGGATGGTCCGGCGGGAACGCGCGCGCGCGCCTTCGATGCGTCGGAAGGGACGAACCGCGATCCGCTGCTGAACCGAAGCTACGATCTCAACTCGTCGAAGCAGGTTCCAGCACTGCGCCCCTGAGCGGCTCTGGCGAGTATGGGCAGTCACGCCCGATTTCTCCCCATCTTCGCGCTTCTATGTGTGCAGCGCGACTTGCGAGCGGTGTTTCGCCTCACTACGGTCCCGCCGCATCAGATACAGCGTCGAGCGGTGATCCTGCGCATTGTGATCGCACGGTGAGCCGTCGGGGGGAGTTTCAGCGTCCATGGCGATCGAGAGCATGACCGGCTTTGCCCGCGCAGCCGGCACCGCAGGTCTTCATGCCTGGGCATGGGAAATCCGCAGTGTCAATGCGCGCGGCCTCGATGTGCGCGTCCGGGTACCTTCCGGGTTCGAAGCCCTGGCCGAGGCGGCGCGCAAGCGCCTCGGCGCCGCCTTTTCTCGCGGTACATTGCACGTGAATCTCTCGATCAACAGCGATGCCCGGCCGGCGAAGCCTCGTATCAACGAGGCGGTGCTTGCGGGCCTGCTGGAATCCGTCGCGAGGCTGCCCGCCTCCGACAGCATCCGTCCGGCGTCCTTTGACGCGCTGCTTGGGATTCGCGGCGTGGTCGAGATTGCCGACGAGGACGAGGATATCCTGGCGCAGCTCGAGGCCCCCTTGCTTGCTGGCCTGGACGCGGTGGTCCTGGGTCTCAAGGAGGCGCGCTCCGCCGAGGGGAGAGCGCTTGAATCCGTTCTCACAGGCCACCTTGCCAGCATTGGCCGTCTGACCGATGAGGCGGAGCAGCATCCCGGGCGGAGTGTGGAAGCGATCCGCGCACGGCTCGCGACGCAGGTGCAGGCCCTGCTCGATGCCAGCCCGGCACTCGATCCGCAGCGCCTGCATCAGGAGGCCGCGCTGCTAGCGGTCAAAGCCGATATCCGCGAGGAGATCGACCGGCTGCATGCTCATGTTGCCGCGTTGCGGGGCTTGTTCGATCAGGGCGGGCCGATCGGCCGGAAGCTCGACTTTCTTGCGCAGGAATTCGGGCGAGAATCCTCGACGCTTTGCGCCAAGGCCGGTGATGCCGGGTTGTCGCGCATCGGGCTCGAGCTGCGGACGGTCGTCGACCAGATGCGCGAACAGGTTCAGAATGTGGAGTGACGGCTGATGGCCGATCTGGTGCGCCCGGCCCGTCGTGGCCTGATGTTGATCCTGTCCTCTCCCTCGGGAGCGGGCAAATCGACCCTGACGCGAACGCTGTCGCAGAAGGAAACCAATCTCGATCTATCGGTCTCGGTCACGACCCGGCTCAAGCGCCCCTCCGAGATTCATGGCGTCCATTATCACTTCATCGACCGCCCTGCCTTCGAGACGTTGCGCGAGCGCGATGATCTGCTCGAATGGGCCGAGGTCCATGGCAATGGCTACGGGACCCCGCGCAAGCCCGTCGAGGATGCACTGAAGGCCGGCCGCGATGTGCTCTTCGACATCGACTATCAGGGCACGCAGCAGATCCTCGAAAAGGCGCGCGAGGATGTCGTCGCCATCTTCATCCTGCCGCCATCCATGGCGGAACTGCGCTCTCGGCTCGTGCGTCGCGCCGAGGATGCGCCTGAGGTCATCGCCAAGCGACTCGACAACGCCCGCGACGAKATCGCTCGTTGGAGCGTCTACGACTACGTCATCATCAATGACGATCTCGGTGCTGCCTATGAATCGGTCCGCGCGATCCTCACCGCCGAACGCCTGAAGCGTTCGCGCGCGATTGGTATGAGTGAATTTGTCGCCGGGCTCCTCAGCGAAGCAATCGCGTAGGGTGCGCCGCTATCCGGCCTTCAGCCCAGCCAGGGCGTTGGCGAGGCGCACGAATCCTGAAACGGGCACTTCCTCTGCGCGCGCCGTTGGCGACAGGCCGGCGGCCTCGATCATCGGCTGCGGATCAGGCGTCACGGCCTTGAGGCTCTGGCGCAGCATTTTCCGGCGCTGGCCGAAAGCAGCCAGCGTGACACGCTCCAGCAATCTCTGTTCGCAGGGCTCCGGCCTCAGTCGCGGCACGAGTTGAACGATAGAGGACGTGATTTTCGGCGGCGGCACGAAAGCGGACCTGGGCACGTCGAACAGGATCTTGGTTTCGCAACGCCAGTTCGCGAGAACGGCCAGCCTGCCATAATCGGCGCGCTGCTCCGGGGTTGCAACGATGCGCTCGGCCACCTCGCGCTGGAACATCAGCGTGAGCGAGTTCCACCAGGAGGGCCAGGGTTCCTGGCTGAGCCAGCCAACGAGCAACGGCGTGCCGATATTATAGGGCAGGTTGGCGATGATCCGGGCGGGCGAGCCGCCAAGATGAGAGGAGAGGTCGACGGCAAGCGCATCGCCGTCAATCACCTCAAGCCGTCCCGGGTAATGTGCGGCGATCTCGGCCAATGCCGGCAGGCAACGTCGATCACGCTCGACCGCGATGACACGTCCAGCCCCGTTAGCGAGCAAAGCACGCGTCAGTCCACCTGGGCCAGGGCCGATCTCGACCACAGTCTCGCCATCGAGTGGCCCGGCGGCGCGGGCGATCCTGCTTGTCAGGTTGAGATCGAACAGGAAGTTCTGGCCCAGCGACTTCTGCGCCATCAGGCCGTGGCGTTCGACCACCTCGCGCAGCGGCGGCAGCGTGTCGATCTGACTCATGGCAGGCGGCTTTCGGAATGGGCCGCCATGCGGGCTGCCAGCCGCAGCGCGGCGCAAAGGCTGTCGGGGCGGGCAATGCCGCGGCCTGCAATGTCGAAGGCCGTTCCGTGATCCGGTGAGGTACGGATGAAGGGCAGGCCAAGTGTCACGTTGACGCCCTCGTCGAAGGCAATCGTCTTGATCGGGATCAGTGCCTGATCGTGATACATCGCCAGTGCCGCATCGTACCCGGCACGGGCGCGGGAATGGAACATCGTGTCGGCAGGATAAGGACCGCTTGCGTCGATTCCCAACGCCTTGAGCTGCGCGACGGCTGGCGCCACCACCGCAGCATCCTCCTCGCCCAGCGCTCCACCTTCTCCCGCATGCGGATTCAGCCCGCTCAGTGCGATCCGTGGCTGCGGAATTCCGAAGCGGGAGGCCAGTTCGCGAGCGACAATTCGCCCCGTCTCGACAATCAGATCCGTCGTCAGCAGCGATGGTACTGCACTGAGCGGCACGTGGATCGTTACCGGAACAACCGCCAGATCTTCGCACCAGAGCATCATCACGGGGTGGGGCGTCCTGCCTCCATCCGCCGCAAGATGCGCCAGATATTCCGTATGGCCGGGATGCCTGAAACCGGCGGCGTAAAGAACGCTTTTGGCAATGGGATTGGTGACCAGCGCGGCCGCATGTCCTTCGCGCACCGCGGCGACGGCGCGATCGATCGCCTCGATAGTCCCCGCAGCCGTGGCCGGATCAGGATGTCCGGATACCACGATCGCGGTCTTCTCAAGCGCAATGACGGGCAGGGCCTGTTCGAAAAGCGCCTCTGCCTCATGCCAGGCGCAGCCAACGATGGGCACATCGAGGCCCAGCCGTCGTGACAGGCTTTCCAAAAGACCGGGGTCGGCAATGCAAGCAAACGGCGGAAGAGCTGCGGGCTCCCGCAGCACCCAGGCTTTCAAGGCCAGCTCAGGGCCGATCCCTGCCGGATCACCTTGCGTGAGAGCGAGCAGTCGCGGTGACACGTTCTTCTCCACCCGCACCGGCTCGCTCGCAGTAATCCTGATTCTACCCTCAGCGAGCGGCGACGCCGTCGCCTGTCGAGCCCTGGCCCAGGTTCTGCGAGTAGCTGATCTCGCCCAAGGTGCGCAGTTCGAGCTTGAACATCACCGTCCGCGTATCCTTCGTGGCGCCGGACTGCCGGTCGGCATAGGACTGCGAATAGGAGATGTCGAACACGGTGCATTCGTCGGTGTAGTTGATGCCGAAGCTCATCGAGGCGGGCTGGAACGGGCCCGTCTTGGGATAGGTGAGTGCCGCAAGGGCTACGGGATCGAGTTGGGCTGCCACGAAGGCATCACGATACCGCTCGCGGTCGAACTTGTACTTGTCGAGGTCGAACAGGACCCCGGCGCGGACGCGCCAGTATTGCGCGATCCCGAGCGAGCCGTTCAGGCCGAGACCCTCGCGCCGCCGCGGAATGCCCAACTCGGGCTGGGGCTCATAGCGGCCATAGGTCACGGAGGTCGATACCACGCCATTGCTGTAGGTGGCGCCTGCATCGATCCGCTGCGCCTCGAACGTCGATTCGTCCAGCCGCGCCGCGCCGGACAGGAAGAAGTTCTTGAACGGCGAGATTTGCGCGCGGGTGACGAAATCGGACCGCGTCGTTTCGAGACCTGAATCCAGGCCGGTATTGACCAGGTCGGCTTGTGCGAAGGAATTGCGCCCGGCGAGATTGAAGGACTGGCCGACAAGGAAATTGGCGTAGGCCTCCTTGCCGAAACGGCCTGTGTAGAGCGCGCCGACATTCGCTCGCGTGCCACCCTCGACCCGATCATAGCCGGAGAACTTGCCGCTCCACTCGAACAGGTTGGTGTCGTCGAAGACGAGGCTTTGCGCATCTTCGTTGGCGACCCGCAAGACATTCGTCTCGTTCGGACGTGCAACGAACTGGGCGACTGGCTCGATGATATGCGTGCCCCACGAGGTCTTGGCCACGAAGGGGTAGCGGTACATCAGGCCGACCRCCGGCATGACGCGCCCGAAGACATCGTCGGATGTGTTGAAGATCGAGGAAACGTTGGCGTTGGAAAAGCCGGTCGTCGACGGATTGACCGAGAAGATATCCGCGCGAACCGACGCATACGGCGTCCAGACCTGGCCGAGCGAATCGATGAAATTGCGCCGCCAGGACACTTCCGCTGTTGCGCGCGCCACCGAACCGCCGATGCCGCGCACCAGGCACTGGTCTTTCTGGTAGACCGCGCAGCCATCATAGAGCGGGTTCGGCGTCGTGATCAGGAAGTTCTTCTGGGCCGGAATCTGCTGGAAGGCAGCGGCGTCCCGCGTGAGGCTTGTGACGTTCACATTGAACGCCAGTTCACCGCCAATGACGTCCGGCTTGTGCACCCGCTTGTTGTAGTCGAATACCGGCAGGACGAGCGGCTGCTGCTTCTGCCAATCGGACGACGTCAGGGGTTGGAAATAATAGCCACGCAGGTCGAACCAGGCATTCGGGCTCTGGCCGTTGAGATAGCCCGTAGAGATCGATTCCTGCAGGTAGGTCGTCGAGCTGATGCTCTCGCTTCGGATGCGATAGTTCTTCCAGAACCAGCGGTCCGTCGACATCGCGACGTCCCAGCCGTAGGTCCAGCGCGGATTCAAATAGAATTTGCCAGTGGTTTCCAGCGAGCCGCGGAAATCGCTGTCGCGCGCGCCGTACGGCGTCGGMTGGAACGCATCCGGCTCCGCCTGGAAGATGCCGGCTGCACGGATGTTATAGGACCCGTTGACGAGCCGGTGACGCCACTCGGCCTGGCCAAGGAATCCCTGCCGCGAGAGATAGGTTGGCGTGACTGTGAGATCGTAGTTCGGGGCGAGGTTGAAGAAATAGGGCAGGCCAACACCGAAGCCGAGCGCGCTGGTGTTGATGAAGGCCGGCGACAGGAAGCCGCTCTTGYGCTTCACCGTCGAGTCCGGGCCCGACATGTACGGGATATAGGCGATCGGAACCCCGGCGAATTCCAGCCGGGACGATTCGTAATAGATCGTCTGCTCGGACTTCTTATGGATAATCCGCGCCGAGCGGACCTGCCAGAGCGGCGGCTTTTCGGGCTTGTCCTTGCAGGGCTCGCAAGCGGTGTAGATGCCCTTCTCAAAGACGAAGGTCTCGCCGTCCGTACGTTCAGCCCGCGGAGCGGTAAACCGCGTCTTGTCCGGGTTCACGACGCGCAGCGAATCAATGAAGCCGTCGCGGAAATCGTCCGTCAGATTGAAGCGGTCGCCGGTGATGACGGTACCGTTCGATTCGGTGATCCGGGCATTGCCGCTGGCGATGACGCGCTTGCTGGCGCGGTCATAGGTGACCTTGTCGGCTTCGATCGTACGGCCCTGATAGAGAATCTGGACGTCGCCGACAGCCGAGACGCTGTTGTTCTTGTTGTCGTAGACCAACTCGCGCGCGTCGACGACCATGCGTTCCTGCGGCTTCGCCGGAGCTTGCGCGAAAGCGCTCCCTCCTGCCGTCAGGCAATAGGCCAAACTCGAGGCGAGGGCGGTCGCCGCGGCAAAACGAGCCATGCGTCTCACGCCAGAGGCCATATGCTCAATCCAAAATTAACCATAGGCACAGTACTAGTTACCCGTCTTCCTGGTGAAGGAGAGCGAGCGCCCCAAGCATCGTCCCCACAACCGCCGGCAACCACGCGGCCACCATGGGATTGACGATCCCTGATGCCCCGAGCTCTTCCGACAGCTGCGTCGCGACATAGAGCACGAACCCGGCCGCCACGCCACCTATCACCAATCTCGTAACACCACCAAATCTGAAAAATCTTAAGGAAACGGATGCCGCCACCAGGATCATGGCAACGAGCAGAAGCGGCCGCGCCTTGAGCGACTGGTAGCGCAGCTCGTAGCGCGTGGAATCAAGGCCGGCCTTCTGCGTCCGTTCGATCACTGTCGGCATCGACCAGAACCCAACAGCGTCGGGCGGGGTGAAACTTTGCCGCACCTGGTCGGGCTCCAGAGTCGTCGCGAGCAGATAGGTCGTGTAGCTCTGTGGCTCTTCCGTGGCAGACACGACGCGTGCATCGGTCAATTCCCAATAGCCGCGATGCAGGATCGCTTCCCTTGCCTCCACGCGCTCGTTGAAGCCGCCATTCGCATCGAAGCTAAAGACAGCGACCTGGGAGAGGCCTGACGCGTCCGGCAAGGCTGCCGCAGCGCGAATAATCGCCTGCCCGTCGACGCTGCGCTGGCGAATCCAGATTTCCTGCGCTCCGGACGCCTGGGTACTCCTCGCGAAGAGCCTGGCTTCGAGGGCCGTCGC
>NZ_JBFTRC010000144.1:0-18045 GCF_056399325.1 Allobosea sp. 01N443 | reverse complement strand
GCAGCAGCGCGATCGCCCCCGCGGCGAGCGCCAGCGGATTGGTGAGAAGGGCCCGCACCGTCATCGCCGCGTCACCAGCACGCCGCCGGCCAGTGCGGCGAGCACGATGACGCCCTGGACCAGGGTCTGCCAGGCGAAGGGCAGACCGGCGAAGAAGATGACATTTCCGATCATGCCGAGCACCAGCGCGCCCAGCACCGAACCGACAGGGCTGCCCGAGCCGCCGGAGAGCGCCGTGCCGCCGAGCACGACGGCCGAAATCGACGAGAGCGCGAGGCTCTGTCCGAGCAGCGGATCGCCGCTCGCCGTCTCCCCGGTCAGGCACAGGGCCGCGAAACCGGCAAACAGGCCGGACAGGGCAAAGGCGCCGATGCGGATGCGCTCCAGCCTGAGGCCGGTCTGGAAGGCACCGACACGGCTGCCACCGACGGCCAGCAGATGCGCGGCAAAGGGCCGGCGGGCGAAGACGAGCGCAAAGGCGAGCCCCGCCAGCAGGATCCAGAGCACGACCGGCAGCCCGAGCAGCGTCGCGCCATAGCTGCGCCAGAATCGCTCGGGCACCGGCAAGCCGGCCTGCGGCAGCACGAAGAGCGCCGCCCCTGCAAAGACGATACCGGTCGCGAAGGTGGTGACGATGGCCTGGAGCCGGAGCAGCGCGACGAGCAGGCCATTGACGAGCCCGCAGAGCAGCGCGGTCGTCAGCCCCGCCAGCATGCCGGCCAAGATGGCCGCCATCCCCTCGCCGCCGATCGCGGCGATGACGCTGACCGTCACCACATTGACGAGCGCGGCAATCGCGCCGACCGAGAGATCGATATCGCCGCTGAGCACGACATAGGTCTGGCCGATGGCGACCAGCGCCAGCGGCAGGAAAGTCGTGAGATTCGATTGCAGCACCGCCGGCTGGACGAAGGATGGCTGGAAGGCGGTGTTGACCAGGACGAGTACGATCAGCGCGGCGAGCGTCAGCATCCAGGGCCGGCTGCGGATCAGGGCTGCGCTCATGCCACCTCTCCATAGGAGGCGCGCGTCAGATGGAAGGGATCCAGCGTGTTCTCGGCGAGTTCGGCCACGATCCGCCCGGCGTTGAAGACGGCGACGCGATCGCACCATTCCAGCAATTCGGCGTCCTCGGAGGAGTAGATCAGGATGCTCGCCCCCGCGTCGGCGAGCTGCCGCATGATCGCCAGCAGATCGGCCTTGGCGGCGAGATCGATGCCCTTGGTCGGATCGTCGAGCAGGACGACGCGCGGCCCGGTCGCCAGCCAACGGGCGATGAAGACCTTTTGCTGGTTCCCGCCCGACAGCGTGCCGATCGCTGCGGAAAGGCTCGCATATTTGGTCCTGAGGCTGTCGGCATGCTGCGCGGCGCGCGGCACGAGCACGCTCCGCCGRACGAGCGCCCGCTTCTCGCGGACGAGGACGGCAGCGATCAGGTTTTCGAAGATCGAGCGGCCGCTCAGGGCCGCGTCGCGCCCACGGTCGCCGGAGACATAGGCGAGGCCGCGCCGGATCGCATCGGCCGGTCGGGCCGGCATGAAGGCCTCGCCCGCGAGCGTGACCGCACCGGAGGAAAACGGCAGGACGCCGAACAGCCCTTGCAGGAAGGCCGACTGCCCCTGTCCCTGCAGCCCGCCGAGACCGACGATCTCGCCCGGCGCCACCCTGAGCGAGACATCGCGCAGGCGCGGGTTCGAGACATGGGCCACGACCAGCCCTGCCTGTGCCTGTGCCGCAGGCGGGCGCCGTCCGGCAGCAGGGCGAAGTTTTGTCTCGCCAACCATGTGCCGCACGACGGTATTACGATCGGTCTCAGCCGTTGCGAGCTCGGCGACCGTCGCGCCGCCGCGCATCACCGTGATCCTGTCGGCGACGGCAAAGACCTCGTCGAGACGGTGCGAGATCATCAGGGTCGAGACCCCCTCGCCCTTGCGCCGGCGCAGGATTTCGAAGAGTCGCTCGGCCTGCCGCCCGTCGAGTGCCGCCGTCGCCTCATCCAGGATCAGYAGGCGCGGCCCGCGGGCAAGCACCTTCAGGATCTCGACGATCTGGCGCAGATCGGGCGTCAGATCGCCAATCAGCGCCTCCGGCGTCAGGTCCGGCCCCGCGACGCCCTCAAAGAGAGCGATCAGTTCACGCGCCCTCGCCCGCAAGCTCCGACGGTCGACGAAGCCCAGCCGCGTGCGCGGCTCATGGCCGAGGCCGAGATTGGCCTCGACGCTGAGCTGCGGGATGAGGCTGAGCTCCTGGTAGAACAGGGCGATGCCGGCGCGCTCCGCATCACGCGGGCCGCGGAAATGCCGCGGCTCGGCATCGATCGCAATGGTTCCCGCGTCAGGCGCGACGGCGCCTGCCACAGTCTTGCACAAGGTGCTCTTGCCGCAGCCATTGGCGCCGAGAAGGGCGTGGATTTCGCCCGCCTCGACCCTGAGCCGCCCATCGGAAAGGGCAACAACGGCGCCAAAGCGCTTGCCGACGCCCCGGGCCTCAAGGAGAGCCATGGCTATTTGAAGTACTGCTGGGCCTCGTCGGGCGTCACGACCGCAGTGACAGACCAGTAGCCCGGCTTGCCCTCCGCCTGCTTCAGAGCCGCCGGCAGGCTGGCATTGTCGACGAACGGAATCGGGATGTAGATGGCGTTGCCATACTGCCCCTTGAACACGCCATCCTTGAACTCCTTGCCCATCAGGCGCAGCACCGCGACGTTGAGCGCCGAGGCCATCACGCCCGGCGGATTGACCGAGGCGCCGGAGTTCAGCTTCTGCTCGGACCAGCGCGTCAGGAAATCCTTGCGGATCTCGCCAGTCGCAGCGGTCTGGTCCTTCTTGCCGGCGGCATCGATCGCGCGCCAGGCGCCATCCGCCATGCCGTCCTGCACCCAGACGCCGTTGAGCGCCGGATAGGTCGCGAGCAGGTTCTGCATCGCCTGCTGACCCTTGGCCTGGTCCCAGTCGGCATTGGCCTGGTTCAGCACCTTGATGTCGGGGTTCCTGGCGAAGACTTCGCGATAGCCCGCGACCCGCATCTCATTGGCAGGGTGTCCGGCGATGCCGTTGATGGTGACGATATTGCCCTTGCCGCCGAGCGCCTTGGCGAGCCACTCCGCCGATTTCATCGCCCAGTCCTTCTGGTCGATGCCGACATAGATCGCGTCCTTGGACGAGACCTCGGCATCGGTGGACACGACGAGGATGTTTCGCGCCTTGGCCTGGGCGAAGACCGGGTCGAAGGCCGTCGGGCTGTTCGGGTTGATGATGATGGCGTTGACGCCCTGGTTCACGAAATTGCGGACATGGCCGATCTGGCCTTGCACATCCACGGTCGAGCTCTGGACCACGACCTCGACATTGACGCCCTTCGCCTTCCCCGCGCCGCTCATCGCCAGCACTGCGGCAGCCGTCAGAAGTCCCCTGCGGGTTGTGATGCTGTTGATCATCGTTTCCTCCCTTGTCCCGTATTAATCGGGACTATCGGCAGGATGTAATCGATTGCATCGAGCGTCAATACGCCAAAGGGCTGGTCCGATGCCCCTAATGGGCGTCCTGGGATCAAAGCGGCGCCGTGAGGCGGCAAGGCCGGGCGATCTACGCCGACCGCGACGAAGCAAGGGGCGCCCGAGGGCACCTCTTGCTGAAGGTCTGGCAGGATCCGCCCGGTCAGAATTTGACGGCGAAGGTGCCCTTGACAGTCTGCTCGATCGCATGGGCGCTGTACTGGCCGCCATAGGACAGGCTGAGCGTCGCATTGGGCGACACGGCCAGGTCGAGCCCGGCATCGAGGACGGCCGCGTTCTTCGCGATCGGGATGCCCGTGATGCTGAACGGGGTGCCGCCAGCGAAGGACAGGAGCGAGGCTGGCGTGACGTCGCCGAAGGCGTGCCGCCAGGCGAGCGCACCGCGCAACTCCAGGCCCATGCCGTGCACGGTCACGTTCGTCGATGCTCTCAGGCCCAGAGTCGTGAAGGCGGTGCTCATGTCGGAGCTGCGGCCGACAAGAGCCGCCGCCGCGCCCCGCTCGGTAAAGCCGTCGCTCTGCAGGTTGACATAGGCAAGGCCGGCAAAGGGCTCGAGCGCGACGCGCCCGGCATCGATGCGGTAGCCCAGTTCGCCGAAGACCTGCGCGGTTGCCGCATTGTAGTCGCTCCTCAGCCGGTCGGAGAAACCGGTAAAGGAGACGGTGCGATCGACCGTGAGGTCGTGCCAGCTATAGGCGGCGCCGGCGCGCAGCCCGAGCGCGCCCCATTGGCCGCCGCCATAGAGACCGAGATGATAATTGTCGCTGTTGCCGGAGGAGATCCGGCCCTTCGCCTCGAAGGTCGAACGGCTGTAGCCGCTGTAGAAACCGACGCGCCAGTTGTCGAAGACCGCGGCATCGGCGCCGAGCAGGAAGCCGCCGCTTGAGCGCGAGAGCTTCGACACGCCGCCCTGGGCCTCATTACGGCCCCAGGAGCCAAAGCCCTGCCCCCAGACCGCGAAACGGTCGCTGGGAACGAGCCGCGGCATCGGCCCGGTGACGGGCGCTGCCATATCGGCCGTGAAGCCGTAGGTCATGACCGGCTGCTGCGCCGCCGCGACGGTCCCGAACGCCGACCTCAGGCGATCGATCGCCGTTCCGCGCACCACAGTGCTGTCCTCGACCAGGATGGCCTGCGCCGAGGCGTGCACTTCGCCCGACAGGGCGTCGAACGCCTGGCGCGCCGAGGGGGCATCGAGCTTGACGATGGCATCATAGACCGGATTGCCGGTGCCGAGCCGTTCGCCTGCCGTGCCCAGGCTCGTCTGGTTGCGGGTCTGGCCGACGCTGCCGAAGGAGACATCGTTGCGCGCGATCGTCAGGTAGGTTTGCGCGGCATCGTAGCTCAGGCCCGGGGTCAGGAAGGCGAAATTGCTGGTCACCGAGGTGAACTGGCCGGAAACACCGCCTGCTGCATCGAAGAGTTTGAAGCGCGCCGAGGGCGGCATCGCGCCCGAGATGGCCGCGATCGCGAGCGTGGCGCCGGAGAACGTGATCGTGCCGGTCGAGATGATCTGGTCCGACTGGCCGGCGCCATTCACCTCGACCTGATAGATCGAGCCCGGCGCGAAGCTTACGTTGCCGTTGACGGTCAAGGTGCCGATGGAGTTGCCTGGCGCGACAATACCCCCGCTGAGCACGTTCAGTCGGCCAATCGTACCATTGCCGCCAAGCGTCGCGCCGCTTTCGACGGTCACGGCGGAAATGGCGAGCGAGCCGTTCACGGCGAGCCGCCCGGCCGCGATCGTGGTGGGGCCCGACAGCGTGCTGGTGCCGGTCAGGTTGAGCGAGCCGGTGCCCGTCTTGGTGAAGCGGCCGATACCGTTGATGGCGTTGGCGAACTGGGCGTCGCTGCCCTGGTCGATCACCAGGGCGGCGTTGTTCAGGATTGCGCCGCTGCCGAAGCTGGTTGCGCTGCCGCGCAACGTGCCGGCCGTGATCGTCGTGCCACCGGAATAGGTGTTGACGCCGGTGAGGTCGAGCGTGCCGGTTCCAAGCTGCTTCAGAGCACCCGTCCCGGAGATCTGGCCGGAGAAGGCGACCATATCGGATCGGTTGAAGGCCAGCGTGCCGCTAATGGCGACATTGCCGCTGATCGCCCCCGTCGTGCCGCCATCGCCGATCTGCAAGGTGCCGGCGCTGATCGCTGTGCCACCCGTGTAGCTGTTGACGCCGGTCAGGATCAGCGTGCCCGACCCCATCTGGGTCAGCGCGCCCGAGCCGGATATGGCGCCTGCGAAGGTCACGCTGTCCGAGCGGTTGAAGGCAAGCCTGCTGTTGTTGACGACCGCACCGGTCAATTCGCCCGTCGTGCCGCCGGCACCGACCTGCAAGGTACCAGCCGAGATCGTCGTGCCGCCAGTATGGCTGTTCGCTCCGGTCAGGACGAGCGTGCCCGCGCCAAGCTTGGCAAGCCCGCCGGTGCCGCTGAGCGCCTGGCTCAGAGTGAAGCTGTTGGCCGCGTCTGCGATGTCGAAGCCACCGCCATTGCTGCCCCAGCTCACGGCCCGGCTGGTCGCGGTGAAATTCGTGCCGGTTACGCGCAGCACGCCGCCGTTGAAGACGAGGCCGCCGGCCGCCTGGCCGAGATTGCCATCGGCGGAGACCGAAAGCGTGCCGGCATTCAGCAGCGTGCCGCCGGTGTAGCTGTTGGTGCCGGAGAGGACGAGCGTGCCGAGATCGGTCTTCACCAGTTCGCTCGTACCGGTCAGGCTCGATGCGATGGTTGCGACATAGGAGGCGCCGCCCGAGGTGCCGTCTCCGACACGGATGATCGCCTGCGTGCCGCTGAGGGTAACAGTACCGCCCTCGATCCTGTAACCGTCCGCTGCGAACTGCATGCCCGTCGCCGAGACCGTGCCGAGGCTCGTGTCGACCGTGACGATGCCGCTCGTGCCCTGGAAGACCATGAAGCCCGGGGCCGGCGCCGCCGGGCCATTGATGCTGCCGTTCTGGTCGGTCCAGTTGCCGCTGGTTGCGCTCCAGATTCCGGCGCCGCCATCGATCGCGCCGTTATTGGCGTTGCCCGCCGCGCCGCCGTCCCAGAATTTCAGGGTGAGGCCGTTGCTGTTGACCAGGTTGACCTGGCTCGCGACGGAGGTCTGCACCGAGAGATCGCCGGCCGAAACGCCGCTCGGCAGCGTGCCCAGCGTCAAACCGTTATTCGTCAGCGTGCCACCATAGTTGATCAGGCGGTAGATGCCGCCGCCGAAACCGCCGGTATTCGCGACATTGAGGGTGCCGGCCAGCGTGAGATTGCCGGTCACGTCGACGCGATCGCTGCCGCTCCCGGTCGGGAGATTGGGCAGGCCGAGATCGAAATCGAGCTGCGAACCGGAGGACAAGGTCAGCGCACCGACGCTGAGCGTGCCCGTGGTCAGGGTGCCGGGATTGGCACCTGGCGCAAGGCGTCCGCCGCTGGCGATGGTGACCGCACCGGCGATCGTGCCTGCGCCGGCCAGCGTCGCGCCGCTCTGCACCGTGACCGCCGTGTTGCCGAGCGAGCCCGACACCTCCAGCGTGCCGCCGCTGACCGTGGTCGCGCCAGTATAGGAGCTGGCGCCCGAGAGTTTGGTGACGCCCGTGCCGCCGGTTCCACCGGTCGTTTCGAAACTGCCGGTGCCGCTGATCGCGCCGGCGATCGTGATCGCGTTGTTCTTGTCGATGACGAGGGCGCCGGCATTRGCGATGGCGCCGCTGCCGAGCGAGCCCTGTGCGCCGCCGCTCCCGACCTTGAGCGTGCCGGCCTCGATCACGGTGCCGCCGCTATAGGTCATGCCATCGCCGAGGACCGTCGTGCCGGTGCCGCGTTGAGCGAAGCTGCCTGCACCGCTGACGGCATTGGGCATCGCATAGATATCGGAGCGCTTGACCGCGAATTCGGCGCCGGACGCAACCGTGACCGAGCCCGCGATCGAACCCGCCGCGCCGCCATTGCCGATCTGCAGGGCGCCGGCATTGACGGTGGTGCCTCCCGTATACGTGTTTGTGCCGGTGAGGATCGTTCGTCCGGTGCCGTTCTGCTCGACCGAGCCTGCGCCGACGCCGTCGGAAACGACGTGGCTGAAGATGTATTCGTTGATGCGGTTGAAGGCGAGGACGCCGCTATTGCTGACATTGGTCGCAAGCGCGCCAGCCGTTCCGGCATTGCCGATCTGAAGCGTGCCGGCAGCAATCGTCGTGCTGCCGGTAAAGGTGTTGTCGCCCGTCAGGGTCAGGCTGCCCGTGCCCGTCTTGGTCAGCGAGCCCGCGCCGCTGATGGCGCCGGCAAAGATCGAATCGGTGGTCGTGCCTGCGCTGAGCGCCCCGCCCGAACCGAGCTTGACCTCGCCTGCACCGCTGAGGGCGCCGATGCCTTGCGAGAAGCCGCCAAGGTCGAAGGACGCTCCCGAGGAGACCGAGACATCGCTGCTCGTGTTCAACCGGTTGTTGCCGCCGAGCAGCAAGGTGCCGGCGGCGATGGAGGTCGGGCCGGAATAGGTGCTGGCGCCGGTCAGGGTCAGCGTGTTGCTGCCAAGCTTGCGGAGCGCGCCATTGCCGGAGATCACGCCGGCGAAGCTGGCAGCGTTCAGGTTGTCGAATTCGAGCGTGCCGTCATTGAAAACAGCGCCACCGACCGAACCATCACTCGTGCCGTCATTGCCGATCCGCAGCGTGCCGCCGGTGGTGATGGTCGTGCCACCGGAAAAGGTGTTAACCGCCGTCAGCGTCAGGGTGCCGCTGCCGGCCTGGGTCAGTGAGCCGCTGCCGCTGATCACGCCAGCATAGCTAAGGTCGTTCGTGCGCTTGAAGCTGAGCGCGCCGTTGTTGAGGATGTTGCCGGAAATCGCGCCGGTCGTGCCGCTGTCGCCGATCTGCAGGGCGCCGGCGCTGATCGTCGTGCCGCCGGCATGGCTGGCCGCGCCGGTCAGGATCAGCGTGCCCGCCCCGCTCTTGGTCAACGCACCCGTGCCGGAAATGTCACCGGCGAAGCTCAGGCTGCCGGTGCGGTTGAAGGCGAGCGCGGCATTGTTGACGACATTGCCGACGAGCGAGCCGGTGCCGCTGCCATCGCCGATCTGCAATGTGCCACCGCTGATCGTCGTGCCGCCGGTGAAGCCGTTGGCGCCGGTCAGCGTGAGCGTGCCCGTCCCCGCCTTGGTCAGCGAACCGCCGCCGATAATGCCGCCGGCGAAGGTCGAGGAGGCACCGGCGTTGCCGACCGTCAGTGCGCCGCCCGTACCGAGCTGGACCGTGCCGGCGCCTTCGAGCTTGGCGAGGCCCTGTGCCCTGCCATCCATGTCGAAGGTCGCGCCCGACTGGACCTCGAGGTCGCCATCGCTGCCCAGCCGGTTGTTGCCGCCGAGCTTGAGCGTGCCGGCGACCACCTTGGTGCCGCCCCGATGGGTGTTCTCCCCGGTGATCGTCAAGGTGCCCGCACCGTCCTTAGTGAAGGTGCCGCGATCGCTGCCGCCGTCGAAGGCCCCCCCGGCATAACTGCTCGTGCCGGCCGTGTTGAAGACAAGGCTGGTGCGGACATAGATATTGCCGGCGATGCTGCCATCGGTCGTGCCGTCGCCGATCTGCAACGTCCCGAAGCTGACGGTCGTACCGCCGGTATAGGTGTTGTTGCCTGTCAGGATGAGCTTGGCGTTGCCGGCCTTGGTGACCTGGCCGGAGCCGGAGATGTTGCCTGCGAAGATGTAGTCGTCGCTGCGGCTGAAGGCGAGCATGCCGTCATTGACGACATTGCCCAGGATCGAGCCGGTTGTCGTGCCCGAGCCGATTTGAAGCGTCCCGCCGGAGATCGTCGTCCCGCCCGTATAGGTGTTGTCGCCGGTCAGGACGAGTTGGCCGGCCCCGCTCTTGGTAAGCGACCCGGTGCCGGAGATCACGCCGGCGAAACTCGACAAACTGGACGTCCTCAAGACCGTCAGCGCAGCGCTGCCGAGCTTGACCTCGCCCAAGCCGTCGAGCCCACCGATCGTCTGCGTGCGGCCGTCGAGATCGAAGACGCCCGCCGCGCTGTTGATGTTGAGCAGGCTGTCGCTGGAGAGGGCGCCGCCGGCGCCCAGTTTCAGAGTGCCGCCATTGATGTTTGTCGCGCCGGTGCTGCCGATGGCACTCGTGAGCGTCAGCGTGCCGCTGCCCGCCTTGGTTAGAGCGCCCGTGCCGGTGACCGTACCGCCATAGCTGATGCTGCCGGAGGTGTTGAAAGCCAAGGTACCGTTATTGATCACGGAGCCGAGGATCGTGCCATCGGTCGTGCCGTTGCCGAGCTGCAAGGTGCCGGCTGAGATCGTCGTACCACCGGTATAGGTATTGGTGCCGGTCAGGATCAGCGTGCCTACACCCGTCTTTGCCAGAGCGCCGGCGCCCGCGAGGCTGGCGCCGATCGTGCCGGCCGACAGGTTGAAGGCAGTCGTGGCCGTGATCGAGCCTGTTCCGGTGACGCTGCCGCCGGTCATCGTGAACGTCCCGACACCGAGATTGTAGCCCGCGGCGACATTGACCGTCGCGGTGCCGCTATTGGTCAGCGTGCCGATACCGGTCATGTTGCCGCCGGTCAGCGAAAGCGTGCCGTTATTCTGGTTGTTGATGTCGCCGATGACGGCGACATCGCCGCCGAGCACCTTGATCTGCCCGTCATTGTTGATGCCCTGGCCGGCCGACAGCACCGCCGACCCGGTCGGGCCATTGAAATTGATCGTGCCGCCGCCCTGGTTGTTGATCGCGCCGGCATCGATGACGCTGCCGCCCACACCGACATCGATGACCGCATTGTTGTTGAGCGTATTGCCGATGCCCTTCAGGGTCGCCCCAGTGCCGATGCTGATCGTGCCCGCGGCGTTGTTGATGGTCTGGGCGCTGAGCGTGCGCCCGGCGCCGATCGTGGTCGTGCCGTAGTTTGTCAGAGTGGTGATGCCGGTGACATCATCGGCCGCGGTCGCGCCGCTCACCGACATGGCGACGCCGCCATTGACCTGGATCGTGTTGTTGAAGACGCCGGCCAGCGTGGTGGTGCCGCCGAGTTCGATCGCGCCGATCGAGCTGCCGGCGAGCGCCCTGATGCTGTTGGTGCCGCCGGTGATGATGATGGCCGTCGACGCTGCGCCGTTCAGACCTCCGGCACCGCCCAAGGCGCCACCCGCGATCGTGCCGCTATTGATGATCGTCAGGTTCTGCCCGATGATTCCGTAGCCGCCGGCCTGTGGCCGGTAGGGTTGGGCGTTCTGGAAATCGGTGCCGCCACCGCCGCCCTTGATGGTGCCTGTATTCGTGATCGTCAGCCCGGCCGAGCCGGTCGCGGTAATGCCGTTGCCGCCTCTGCCGCCCGCTCCGTTGCCGGAGGGGTCGGTGAACGGATTGATCGCTCCGTTGGCTGAGCCGCCGCCGCCGCCATTGCCGCCTGTGATCGTGCCGGAATTTGTGAGGTTCGCACCGGTTCCGGCGATGATGCCGGAGCCACCGCCGCCGCCACCACCGCCGCCGCCGTAGGAGTAGTTCGGCACGGAATTGTAGTTTCCGCCGCCGCCATTACCGCCTTTGCCGCCGGTAATGGCGGCGCTGTTGTTCAGATCGGCGTTAAGTGTCAGACCGGCACCGCCGGCCCCGCCGCCACCACCACCGGCGCCCGCCGCATAACCGCCGCCGCCGCCGCCGGCACCGTCGGAGCCGCCACCGCTCCCRCCTCGGTTCCCCTGACCACCGGTGCTTCCGCCGCCGCCGCCGGGAGCCGTCGCACTGCCGTCTCCGTAGGCGCCGCCACCTCCGGCGCCGCCTGCGGTAGCGCCATTCGGCGCGCCGCTGCCATTGCCGCCGTTGGCTCCGGTGTACTGAGCCAGCGCTGGCCGTTGTGTCGCAGCCAGCATGACCGGCATGACCAGCGCCGTGCAGGCAAGCAGCACTGCGCGACGCCTGCGCCAGTGGCGCACCGGTGCGACACCCTGATCAGCCCGTTTGGCCTCGGGAGCAGCTCCGTCATCGATGCCTGTTCCGGCCAGCCGAACCCGGCGCCCCGTCTCGATCTCTGCGGTCATGGCGAAGCCCAAATCCCCCCAGGCGCCGAGCGCCCCAGTCCTTGATGCAACCCCGGATTGCGAGGTCGCTTACGTCGTCTCACTCAGCGCCTGTCAGGGCGCCGTCGGCCAGAACACACATCAGATCGGCAGCGAGCGCCGTCTCGCGCCGCCGCTCATTCCCAGTCCGCCGCTTGACGCGCGGCCGCGCCGGAGGCGCGGAGCAGCAAACAGCCGACCCATCGTCTGAAAATCACGGGAGCGGCTTCCACGATCACGCCGCACATGCGCCTCGCCCGTTTGCCCCGCGAATGGCCGAAACCCTCGCCCGGTGAGTATCGTCGGCACGCCAGGCAAGCAGGGCTCCCTCCCGGGCCGATCGCCCGCGCTCCGCCTCACCGGCGAAGCCTCCATGACCATCACCGCCGCGAGCACGAAGCAGGAACTGCCGCTGCGACAGTCCGGTCTTACCAGAACGTCCGGACGGGACCAGACGGGCACAGCCTCCCGATGTGAACGGTCGTTAGCATTTGAAGGGATTTATGATTTTGTTCCGGCGAAAGGCGCGCCACGGGGCCGATCGGGGCTTTCAGTAGCCAGTTTCCATCGCGCCGACGTCAGGCGAAACCAGAGCTGCAGGACGCCGTCCGGCGTGTGGCGCCCAGCCCACGCGCGAGGCGCCACGGCGCGCGTGGGCCCGATGCAGATCACCGGGATATCCTGTCTCCGGCGGCCATCCCTGCATCGGCAAGGCAGGCGTTTTCGCGCAGGCAGCACGGCAAAGTGAGTACCGCGACGCTGAAAGTCTGGTGAAAGGTTCGGGGTCTAACGYTTACGGCGTCACGGTTCAGCCAATCCTCCGCGAAAGGAGGAAGGAAGCGTGGCAGGAAACCAAAACCAAGGAGCCGGYCCATGCGTGCCCGCATTCTAACATCGTCGATTGCCTTCGCCGCGCTTCTGGCCGCAGCCGGATCGGCGCTGGCTGCCGACAAGGTCACCATCATGGTGGGCGGCTATGAGAAGCAGATCTACCTGCCCGCGAAGCTCGCGGAGAGCCTGGGCTATTTCAAGGACGAGGGGCTCGATGTCGAGCTGCTGAACGAGGCCGCCGGCGTCGACGCCGAGAACGAGATGCTGGCCGGCGCGGTTCAGGGCGTCGTCGGCTTCTACGACCATAGCGTCGACCTGCAGGCCAAGGGCAAATATGTGATGTCCGTGGTGCAGTTCAGCCAGGCACCGGGCGAAGTCGAGCTCGTCTCGTCCAAGTATCCCGACGTGAAGTCGATGGCCGACCTGAAGGGCAAGACCCTCGGCGTGACCGGGCTCGGCTCCTCGACCAATTTTCTGACGCAGTACCTGATGATGAAGTCCGGCGTGAAGCTCGGCGACTTCACCTCGCTTCCGGTCGGCGCCGGCACGACCTTCATCGCGGCTATGCAGCAGGACAAGATGCAGGCCGGCATGACGACGGAGCCGACGATCTCGCGCCTGCTCGCCACCGGCGAGGCCCGGGTCCTGGTCGATATGCGCACGGTCGAGAAGACCAAGGAAGCGCTCGGCGGCACCTATCCGGCCGCCTCGCTCTACATGCAGACGGCCTGGATCGAGAAGAACAAGCCGATCGTCCAGAAGCTCGCCAACGCCTTCGTCAAGACACTGCGCTACATCAATACCCATGATGCCGCCGACATCGCCGACAAGATGCCGAAGGACTATTACGCCGGCAACAAGGAGGCCTACGTCAAGGCGCTGGCCGACGGGAAGGCCATGTTCACGCTCGACGGCGTGATGCCGCAAGGCGGCCCGGAGACGGTCCTTGCCGTGCTCTCCGGCTTCTCGAAGAACATCCAGGGCAAGCAGATCGACCTGTCGAAGACCTACACGACCGAGTTCGTGAAGAACGTCAAATAGGTCCGCCACTCCCGGGCGATGGCGTGAGGCCATCGCCCGCCTTGCCTGCCTTTCGCCTCTTGCGATCAGCGAACGCCGGCCTGCCGGCGAAGGAGAAGCCATGTCCGCGACCGCGCCTGATGAGAGCCCGGCGATCGAGCTGATCAATGTCAGCCGCCGCTTCCTGACGCCCGATGGCAAGTCGATGACCGCGATCCGCGACTTCAACATGAGCGTGGCGCGCGGTGAGTTCGTCGCCGTGGTCGGCCCGACCGGCTGCGGCAAGTCGACCACGCTGAACCTGGTGACCGGCCTCGCCCGCCCCTCGAGTGGCGAAGTCCGCCTGTTCGGCGAACCCGTCGACGGTATCGATCCGCGCATCGGCTTCGCCTTCCAGACCGATGCGCTGTTTCCCTGGCGCAACGTGATCGACAATGTCGTGGCCGGCCCGCTCTTCCGGGGGACACCGCGCGAGGCGGCCTATGCGAAGGCCAGGCAATGGCTGGCGCGCGTCCACCTGACCGGACATGAGACGAAATACCMGCACCAGCTCTCCGGCGGCATGCGCAAGCGCGTCTCGCTGGCGCAGACCTTCATCAATGAGCCGCAGATCCTGCTGATGGACGAGCCCTTCTCGGCCCTCGACGTTCAGACGCGCGTGCTGATGCACGACGTGTTGCTCGACCTCTGGTCGGAGGCGAAGGCCTCGGTCGTCTTCGTGACGCATGACCTGGAAGAAGCGATTGCGCTGGCCGACAAGGTCTATGTGCTGACCTCGGGCCCCGCGACGGTGAAATCGGTCTATCCCGTCGATCTGCCGCGCCCGCGGGTGGTCAGCGAAATCCGCTACGAGCAGGACTTCATCGCCCTGTCCAAGACGATCTGGGACGACCTGCGCGACGAAGTGCAGCGCGGCGCCGCCCGCGACGAAGCCCGCGCAGCCTAGATCATCGGACCGGATATCGTATCCGGTGCGATGATCTAACCATCTGTGATTGCATCGGCTTTCCCGAAAACCGCAATCCACTTTTCGGGCCGATTCCAGGGAGCATCAACATGGCCGATATCGCAATCGCCTCCGGGCCGGTCTATCGCGCCGGGACGTCCGACGCCGAGATCGAGGCCGCCGCCGCCAAGGCGGCACGCCGCCGCACGCAGCTCGTCCTGTTCTGGCGCTGGGCCATCCTGCTCGGCTTCCTCGGCGGCTGGGAGATCGGCGCGCGCACCGGCATCATCGACGAGTTCTTCTTCTCGAGCCCGAGCGCGATCTGGTCGCGCCTGGTCGAATGGATCTTCGAGGGCACGTCGGAAGGGCCTCTCTGGTTCCATCTCTGGGTGACGATGGAGGAATCGCTGATCGGCTTYGCGACTGGCTCCGTCGCCGGGATCGTCGTCGGCATCGCGCTCGGCCGCAACCGCATGCTGGCCGACATCTTCTCGATCTATATCAAGGTGATCAACTCGATTCCTCGCGTGGTGCTGGCACCGATCTTCATCATGGTCTTCGGGCTCGGCCTCGCCTCCAAGGTCGCCCTGTCTTTCGTCATGGTGTTCTTCGTGGTCTTCGCCAACGCCTTCCAGGGCGTGCGCGAGGCCGACCGCAACCTAATCGCCAATGCCCAGATCCTGGGTGCGCGCGGCTGGCAGCTGACGCGCTCGGTGGTGATCCCCTCGGCGATGAGCTGGATCTTCGCCTCGCTGCATGTGAGCTTCGGCTTTGCCATCATCGGCGCGATCGTCGGAGAATTCGTCGGCGCGCGCTACGGCATCGGGCTCCTGATCAACATCGCCAAGGGCTCCTTCGACTCAGCTGGAATGTATGCCGCGATCGTCGTGATCATGGTTGTCGCCCTGCTGGCCGAATACCTGATGACCCGACTGGAGCGCAGCCTGGCGACATGGCGGCCCGCCCCCTTGCAGGACACGCAGTAAGACACGGGCAGCGACAGAAAAGGCCTCGCCCGGTCGGCCGACCGGGCGAGGCTCATTTGTGATTGGCGATGCCCGGTTCAGCCTTGGTCGGTCAGCTCTGGCCCGGCGTCGCTGCCGGCAGCGACGGAAGCATGACCTCGGCTTGCAGGCCCGGCCCGGCGGAGCGATTGGCGAGCGTGACTGTGCCGCCATGCGCTGCGGCGATCTCGCGCACGATCGACAGCCCGAGGCCTGTGCCGTCCGGCCCGGCGCCCGGCAGGCGGTAGAAGCGCTCGAAGACCTTCTCCCGCTCCTCTTCGGGGATGCCTGGCCCGGTATCCTCGACGACAAGGCGGATCTGTCGCTGCGCCTGCGACAGGGCGACCGAGACGGCTCCGCCCTTCGGCGTGTAGCGCAGCGCATTCTCGACGAGGTTGACGACGATCTCGCGCAACAGCGTCTCGTGCCCCTGCAGCATGGCCGCTCCGCCCGATAGTTCGAAGGCAAGGTCGATCTCGCGCTCGAAGGCAATCGGCGCCAGGCCCTCCAGGGCCTCGCGCGTCACCGTGGCGAAGTCGACGGGGACCTTGCGCAGGGCCGCACCGCCCGGCTCGGCACGCGCCAAGGTCAACAACTGGTTGACCAGCCGGGCCAGGGCATCGAGCCCCCGGTCGATGGCGTGGAGAGTTTCGTCCTTGGAGGCGATCTCGGTTTCGCGCAAACCGACGGTCGACTGGGTCTTCAGAACGGCAAGCGGCGTCCGCATCTGATGGGACGCATTGGCGACGAAGCGCCTCTGCAGGGCCACATAGCGCTCGATGCGCCCGAAGGCGTGATTGAGCGCGCCGATCAGCGGCCTCAACTCACTCTGCAGATGCGCCGTCTCGACAGGCTGGAGCGAGCCGGGCCGGCGCTCCGCCAGTTCCTTGCGCAGCCCGAGCAGCGGTCCGAGGCCGCGCCGCAGACCGAAGAGCGCCAGGAGCGCGGCGAGCCCCACTAGCAACGCCTGATCACGCACCGAATTCAGCCAGAGATCGGTCACCAGCCGGTCGCGGCCGCGCAAGGTGGTGCCGACGATGACGATGGCATTGCCGCCGGCCGTCTTCGACACGACGGGCTGGGCCAGGGCGACCGCTCGGATGTCGTCAACGCGAAAGCGCGCCGAGAAGAACACGGGTTGCAGGTCGCTCGGTGGCGTCGGTGGCCCTGCGACATCGGGAAAGCCCGCGATCAGCTCGCCCGAGGGCGCGATCACCTGGTAGATCACCCGGTCGCGATCCGAGGTGGCGAACATCTCGATCGCCGAGGGCGGAATCAGCGCCTCGACGCTGCCGTCGCTTTCCTTGACCTGCTCCGCGATCACCCGCGCCGAAGCCAGCAGCATGCGATCGGTGACGAGGTTGGCCGTGGAAACCGCACTCCCATGCGCCGTCCAGGCGTTGAAAGCGACGATACCGGCGAGCGGAACCAGCAGCCAGCCGAGAAGCTCGCCTCGCAGGCTCCTAGCCATCCTGCTTCCTCAGCGCATAGCCCAGCCCGCGCAATGTCCCGATGGAAACGCCGGTGCCTTCCAGCTTCTTGCGGACACGATGGACATAGATCTCGATCGCGTTGGAGGTCGCGTCGTCGTCGAGGCCGAATACGGTATCGGTCAGCGTCGCCTTTGAGACGACGCGTCCCGCCGCCAGCACAAGGGTCTCGAGAACCGCGTGTTCGCGCTGGGTCAGCGGCAGGGGCAAGCCTCCCACCGAGAACTGCCGCGTGGTCGTCTCCAGCACGATCGCACCGAAGGCGACCGTCACCAGCCTATCGCTCTGCTTGCGTCGCAGCTGCGCCCGGATCCGTGCCTCGAGCTCGAGCGGGTCGAACGGCTTGACCAGATAGTCGTCGGCGCCGCTGTCCAGCCCCGCGATACGGCTGGAGATCGCATCATTGGCGGTGAGGATGATGACCGGCGTCAAACCCTTGCGAGCCCTGAAGCGCTTGAGGATCTCGATCCCGCCCATGCCAGGCAAGGCCATGTCGAGAATGACGAGATCATAGACCTGGGTCGAAAGCGCAGCGTCGGCGTCGCTCCCGTCACGCACGCAGTCGACGACATAACGGCTCTTGCGCAGCAGGCGAGCCAGCCAATCGGACAGCTCCTGGTTATCCTCGACGAGCAGTATTCGCATTGGATACGCGTTCTCGCAGGCCAATCGGCGGCACGAACCCTTCCGAGCTCCCTTCCTAAACGGTTGGGCCGGGCCCTGTGAAGGAAAAGCCGTGCCGCGGCGTCCGGTTTCAAGGACGCTTCACCGCCCTGCGAGGAGCGGCCGACATCGCCATGCCAGACAGTGATGCGGCGGACAGCGAGGTCGTAACCGCGAAGCGCCCCTCAGCCAACGGCCATCACCTCCAGCTCGCGTTGCTTCACTCGGATCTGCGGGTGGCGCCCGCTGTCGATATCGGCGATCTGCTGCTGCACCTGGGCGATCACCTGGCGAGAGAACGGTCCGAGATGGACGTAGAGCGCGACCATCATCATCACATAGGGCAAGGCCCGGCGGTTATGCGCGAGACAGTCGACCAGCGTCTTCCAGAACTCGCGCCTGACGTCGCCCCTCATCGTCGACAAGCGCCAGAGCAGACGCCAGGACGATTTCAGCTCCTGCCATTCCATGGATTTCGGCAGTTCCAGACGGCGATTGGTGCAATCGAGCATCCGGCCGACGCGCCGAACCCGCCCCAAGAA
>NZ_JBFTRC010000143.1:0-14796 GCF_056399325.1 Allobosea sp. 01N443 | reverse complement strand
GGTAAAGACCATACTGAGGAACGTCGGCGCAGTCGGGGGTAGATGTGTCATCGGCTTCTATTCTGAGACCCTACAATGACGTTACGGCCCGGCAGGAAGCATTCTCAAGCGCCTACATTCAGGCCGTGGCGGCAGTGGCGGGATGCTCGATCTCTTCGCCGCGACCGGACAACGACAAGATCGACTGGCTGATAGGCTCCCGGGTTCGTGGCACGATGTTTACGAAACCGATGATCGCCGTGCAGGCGAAAAGTCTGCTGAGTTCCGCAGCCGAAGGGGAGCACACCTCCTATGCCCTCGACATCGAGACCTATGACATCCTGCGGGACGAGCAGGTCTCGATACCTCGGATCTTGGTTGTGGTTCTCACGCCAAAGTCGCTTCCGAACTGGCTCGCCCAGAGCGAACAACAGCTCGCCCTGAGCCATTGCGGCTATTGGGTCTCGCTGAAAGGGCTTCCGGAATTTCCAGACCAGGACTCGCGGGTCGTGCACCTGCCACGATTGAACGTTTTTTCCCCGCTATCGTTGCAGTCGATGATGACGAGGATCAGCAATGGGCAGGATCTGTCCGGCGTCGTCGCCGCGGATGAACTGCAATGAAGGCGCTCATCACCGACAAGGACGCGATCTCCGCGCTCAGCCCCCTGAGCGTTATCGGTTACCTGCGCGCGAAGGGCTGGACGCGATATAGCGAGACGGCTGGAAAGTTCTCCGTCTGGGTCAACGACCAGAAGCCCGACGCGGAGCTGGTGATACCCTACAAGCGGGCATCCGATTACGTCTCGCTCCTGAGCGGCGTCCTGCGCGAACTGGAGGTCGCGGAGGAGCGGTCCCAGCTGAGTATCATCCGAGACCTGCTGAATTCCGGTTTCGATGTCGTACGCGTCGCCGCGAAGTCTTCTGACGCGGCAGGCGGCTCGATACGCATCGACGAGGGACTAACCCTGTTCGAAGAGGCTCGTGAGATCCTTCTCGCGGCCGCGTGCGCAGCTGTGAAGCCACGTTCGGTTTTCCACGCGCGGAAGCCGCAGCAGGCCAATGAGTACATGGAAACGGCCCGCCTGGGACAGACCGAACACGGCAGCTATGTTCTGACCATGCTTTCGCCTGTGGCCCCCCAGCTTAACGCTTACAGCGACACGAACCTATTTCCGGAGGACCCCTTCGAGCGTCGGGTAACCCGCACGCTGTCACGATCCGTCAGCCTCACCGTGGATGCCGCCGCCGAAGCGTCTATCAGCGGAAGCTTCCAGCCATTTCAGGACGCCGTCGCCGATGGCGTCAGCGCAAACCTGTGCGAGGCCGTGAGCCGCCTTTTCAAAGTCGGCGATCCCACGTCGATTGCTGTCTCGGTAGCATGGGCACAGAATCGGCCGATGCCAAGCGATGTCCTTTCGCGGGTCGTGATCAGCAAGGACGTCGTCCCGGCAATCACCGAAGCGGCAAGACTTTTTCGAGCGACGGACACTCTGGAAGACTACCTAGTCCAAGGACCTGTTGTCAGGCTGGAAAGGGAGGATGGGGAGCCTAGCGGGCGCGTGACGATTTACGCACCGATCGACGAAGTGCTCCGTAAGGTCGTCGTGACACTTCCGCTCGACGACTACAACAAGGCAACCCAGGCTCACGGCCGATACCAAGCCGTGAAATTACGGGGCAACGTCAAGAAGTCAGGGCGGTCTTACGTCGTAACGAACCCTGTTGGGTTTGATTTTTCCGCGGACGTGGACGACCTTGATAACTGACCGAGGCCGTTTGATGGTTGCGCTGGATATTCCGGTCAGGGCTGCAGTGCGGCCGTGACCGCGAATGCTGGCTCCGAACACTAAAGAACCGGCCACGACTTTAGATGTCTCCCAGACAAACCTCTCCAAATGTCCATATGGCCTCTTCAGATCGCCGATAATCAGGAATCCGACGCGTCCCGCTAGCGTGCGTATCGTTGCCCTATCGGCCACGTGCGCTTTCGGGCAGGAGCCAATCCGCATCTGGCGCTAGCCGAAACTGGCTGCATGCTATGAATGGCTCGTGAATAGGACCCGGAAATCTGCGGAGCCTTACAATGGCGCTATCTCGACGTACCATTCGGAATTGTCGGCTCGGCTTCACGACCGGCTACGACGCTGAGGTGATCCCGCCGGAGTTCGAAAAAGTTGAGCGCTTGGAGAAAATACTTCAGCTCCGGCACATCGTCGGAGCGGTCGCGAGGCTGACCACAACCACCTAACCCTGAAGCGAGCAGCCCCAACGTCTCAGATGGGTCGGATCCGGGCAAGCGGTCGAGCTATCCTGATGTCCGCTTCCGGGCAGTGAGCCAATGTCTGGATGTGGCGCACTTCAGTCCCGCCCCTCGAAGGCTTTCAAGATTCCGCTGAACGGAGCATGCACCTCAGCGTAGCTGGCCCTGGGGTGTTGTAGAGGTCACGTTCCATCAAGCTTGCGGCACCGCATTCAATGCGGGTCCGACGTTCCGTGTCAGGACGGAATGGATCTGCGCGATGACGGCGGCACCTTCGCCGACGGCGGCGGCGACCCGCTTGGTCGAGCCGGCACGCACGTCTCCGACGGCAAAGATGCCTGGGCAACTGGTTTCGAGCGGCAGCCGCCCGCCGTCACCGGCGCGCTCCCCCGTGAGGACGAAGCCCGTTCCGTCGAGCGCCACACAGCCGTCGAGCCAGTGCGTATTGGGATCGGCACCGATGAACAGGAAGAGGTGGCGCGACGTGCACTCCCGGATCGCACCAGTCCGGCTGTCCCGAAACGTCGTCCCGGTCAGGCCTGTCGCCCGGTCGCCGTGCAAATCGGCAATCTCGCTGCCCACATGCAGCTCGACATTGGGCAACGCCGCGATTCGATCGATCAGGTACCGGGACATGGTCTGCTCGAGGGGTCGGCGCACCACGAGGTGCAGATGCCTGACCTGCGGTGCGAGATAGGCAACCGCCTGGCCCGCGGAGTTTCCTCCGCCGACGAGGACGACGTCCTCGCCGGCACAAAGTCGCGCCTCGACGGGCGATGCCCAGTAGGAAACGCCGGCCCCCTCCAGCTCGTCGATGTTGGGAATGTCGGGCTGCCGGTAGCGCGCTCCCGAAGCGATCACGATGGTGCGCGACCGCGCAGTGCCACCGTTGCTGAGCTCGAGGGTGAACGGGGCTTCCGCACCCGCTCCGTTACAGCGGAGCAATTCGACGGTCAGCGGAATGGCGAGTTCGGCGCCGAACTTCGCCGCCTGATTGAAGGCCCTCCCCGCGAGGGCCTGTCCGGAGATGCCGGTCGGAAAGCCGAGATAGTTTTCGATCCGGGCGGATGCGCCCGCCTGGCCGCCAAAGGCGCGGCTGTCCAGGACCAGGACAGATAACCCTTCGGATGCGCCATAGACGGCAGTGGCAAGCCCGGCCGGCCCGGCCCCGATGACCGCCACGTCATGGACAATCTTCGGATCGAGATCAGGTGTGATGCCGAGACAGGACGCGGCATCCGCATTGCTCGGGCTTCTGAGCAATGTGCCGTTCGGGCAGATCATCAGCGGCAGATCTTCGGGGGCGACGCCGAGCCGTTCGACCAGTTCGCGACCCTCTGCCTCGCATGCGGCAATGACAGTGTGAGGGTAGCCGTTGCGGGTGAGAAACCCCGACAACCCGACGATGTCGGGATCATCCCGGCGTCCGATCAGGATCGACCCTGCGCCGCCGGTCTGCCCCTCCTCGATCAGCATGACGCGCCGGAGGATAAAGGCGCGCATGATCGTTTCACCGACATCCGCCGATCCAATGACAAGCGCACGGAGATGCGGCGCATCAAAGGGTATCGCGACCGCGCCAGTGTCACCCGCCACGACCGACATGAGGGATGGACGGCCCGAGAGCTGATTGGTCTCGCCGGTGAACTGACCGGGACCGTAGGTGGTGACCACCGACGACTGGCCGGCTGCGCTACGCCGGATCGCGTCAGCCGAGCCATCGAGGATCAGCCAGGAGGGGGCGTTGCGGGCGCCGATTTCATAGACGACGTCACGAGGGTCGAAGCGGCGCGGTGCACCGCTCGCGAAGCGACGCGCCGTCGCGATCTGAAGGGCGGACAGTGTCGGAAAAATCTGCTCTCGCCGAGCCTCGCCGATTGCCATGGGGTGACCTCCGTATCGGGCCTTTGCCACTTCTCGTGCGCGACACCATCCGACCAGATTAGGAGCTTGACCGCAATCACGCGGGCGCGAGCTGAGGCGCCTTCGGAAACGTTGACGGAAAGGGAATTTGCTCAGCTACGAAGTATCATGAGGCGCCTCTCAGAGGGCGGCCCGCGCGCGCTGAAACTCGCGAAATACTATGCAGGCAAGGATCGGCGAAGCGCGCCAAGGTCCGCCTTCCGGCAGAAGGCCAATGTCCGCTTCTGGCGCATCGAGGCCCTGCCTTACAGGGTCGGCGAATTCGCGAAATCTCCGGACTTCAAGGGCGACTGGCTAAGGCGAATGAGGAGTATCGCGCCCTTTTTGTAGAAAGCTATCGGTTGCGGCAATGAAGAAGGTCTGGCCGCCGCCATCTAACCGCGGCGGTGCTGCTTCTAGGCGACGAACATCCTGGACATCTGCGCCGCGGGGCCCTTGCCCCGCCTCAAGAACTAATCGCTCGACACTTTCGGCTGGACCGGAAAGCGCTGCTTCCACGGTGCCGTCTACGCAGTTACGCACCCAACCGCTTACGCCAGCCGTGAGCGCGCGGCCGCGGAACCATTGCCGGTAGCCAACTCCCTGGACCCGTCCGGAAATGCTGATGTGCAGATCCATTCGATCCCGCTTTTCCGTCAAGAAATCGCTCCATGAAATCTAACACCCAGTCCTGACCAATCTCAAGGCGCGCTCGTTTGAATGTCCGCTTCAGGCTGGCGGGCCAATGTCCGGAAATGGCGCTTCGAGTCATCTTGCAGGGCATTGGGTGCTCCGAGGGGCAGCGCTCGACGAGACGGATAGCCTCCGCAAAAAGGAGAGTGAGACCTCGGCTTACATATTGCTTGACCGCTCAGATAGTCGAATACTTCGACAGCAGCCGGAGCTATGTCGCTGAATGGACGAGGCACCATTTCTCGCGAGGCCCCCGCGCGGCGGAACTCTCACATTCGGTCCGTTTTGCCTCCGTCCTGATCAACACCGTCTGTTTCAACATAGTGAACCATTACAGGTCGGAAGCCGAGCCCTTGAGATTCTGATCGCCTTGACCGAGCGCGTCGGGGAGGTCGTCACCAAGGATGAATTGCTGGCGCGCGCCTGGCCGAAAGCCACCGTCGAAGAGTCGAACCTCAGGGCTCAGGTAGCTCTGCTTCGGCGAACCCTCGGCGATAACCAGGCCGGCGCGCGCTATATCGCTGCGGTTCCGGGGCGCGGCTACCGGTTCGTGGCTCCAATCTCATCCTCCGATGTCTCCGGTGAGGCTGGGGCAACAGGCGCCCGAAACAATCTCCCGCGACAACTGACGCAGCCGATCGGGCGTGCCGAGGCGATCAAGGCCGTTCGAGGCCGCTTTCAAAGATCCCGTCTGACAACGGTCGTGGGACCGGGCGGCATCGGCAAGACCACACTCTGTCTCGCCGTCGCTGAACAACTCCTTTTGTCATATGAGCATGGCGTCTGCTTTCTTGACTTGGCTCCGCTCGCGAACGCCCAGCTGGTGCCAAGCGTGTTGGCGGCTGCACTCGGTCTTGCCGACGGTGCTTCCGACCCGCTTCCTGGTGTGATCGCGCTTCTGCGTAAGCGGCGGATGCTGCTGATTTTCGACAGCTGCGAGCTGGTTCTTGATGCATCGGCCCGGTTGGCAGAAACACTTCTCAAGGAAGCTCCAGGACTCCACGTCCTCGCCACCAGCCGAGAGGCTTTGCGGGCTGAGGGCGAAAGCGTTTACCGGCTCGCTCCCCTCGAGATGCCCGCCGTGTCTGCTGGATTGACCGCCGCGGACGCACTGACTTTCCCGGCCGTCCAGCTGTTTGTCGATCGCGCGACGTCACGCGGCAGTGGGTTCGAGCTCGACGACAATGAGGCGCCCGTCGTCGCTGACATTTGTCGCCAGCTTGATGGGATTGCTTTGGCAATTGAGCTTGCGGCGGGCCGTGTCGAGGCGTTCGGCACGCGAGGAATCGCAGAACTCCTCGACGACCGCTTCCGACTGTTGACTGGCGGTCGACGTACTGCTCTCCCGAGGCACCAGACGCTCGCTGCTACACTCGATTGGAGTTACGAGGCGCTGTCGGCGCCGGAGCAGGCGGTCCTGCGTCGCCTCGCCGTGTTTGCTGGCGAGTTCACGCTTGAGGCCGTGATCGCCATCATGAGCGGTGCCGGCGACCCGGCCACCGACATCCGCGATCATCTGGCAAATTTGATCTCCAAGTCTCTGGTCGCAGCGGAAGCCCACGGGAAAGTCGCACGCTACCGGTTGCTCGACACAACCCGTGCCTACGCGCTGGCTAAACTTTCACAACGAGGCGAGCTCAGTGGCGCCGTGCGGGGAGTGGCCGACTATCTGTGCGCTGTCCTGAAGCACGCGCATGGCGAAGTCGAAACACTGCCTGGTGATGAGTGGCTCAGCCGGTACGGCCGCCACATCAACAATGTGCGCATGGTTCTCGATTGGGCTTATTCGCCCCAGGGCGATCCGGAGGTCGGCCTCGCTGTAACCGTGGCCGCCATCCCTCTTTGGTATCAGCTGTCATCGGTCGACGAATGCCTGAACGGCGTTCAGCGCGCATTGTCGGGCATCGGTCCCGGAGCAGCCCGGGATGCGCAGGCGCGCCAAGTCATGCAGCTTTACCGAGCGCTCGGCCTGTCACAAGCTTTCAAGATTGGCTTCGCGCCGCAGGCGCCGGCCGCATTCGCTAAGGCATTGGAGATGGCCGAAGACCTCGCCGATGTTGAGGCTCAGTCAGAGGCCCTCTGGGGTTTGTGGCTCTGTCAGGTCGGCATGGGTGAGTACGGAACGTCACTTGAACTCGCACAACGGTTCATGTCGCTCGCCGAAAGCAGCCTCGATCGCTTCATCGGTGATCGGATGCTCAGCATGACGCTGTTTTCGATGGGGGATTGTCGGGGCGCTCGCAATCATGCCGATCGCATGCTTGCTCACGATGTCTCCGCCGCCGGAACCAGCCCAACCAGTTCGGTACGCTTTCGATTCGGACAATCAGTGGCTGCCCGCGTACAGCCGGCTCAACTCCTCTGGATGCAGGGATTCCCTGATCAGGCAGTGGAGGCTGTCCAACATGCAACTGATGCTGCGCGGGCAACCGGCCACGCAATTTCGCTGTGTGATGCCCTATCACGTTGGGCATGTCCCGTCTGGGTTCATGTCGGGGATCTGGCTGCTGCGGACGTTGCGATCACAACCTTGCTCGACCAGGCGGCAACAAATGCGCTTGGCCCATGGGAGGTGTTCGGCCGCTGCTGGAAGGGCACGCTCTTGATCAAGCAGGGCCTTCTCGACCGCGGAATTCCGCTTCTCCGGACCGCGCTGGGCGAACTTCAACAGGGGAGATTGTTCACTCTCTATAACGTCAGATTTTCCGGCTTCCTAGCCGAAGCGCTAGCACTCTCGGGACAAGTGGCTGAGGGCCGGGCGCTCGTCGAAGCCGCAATCCTGCGGAGCGAGGAAAAAGAGGAGCTTTGGTGCGTTGCCGAGCTTTTGCGCGTCATGGGCGAGATTCTGTTGCAGGAAGGCGCCGGCGCAGCTTTGGTCGAGCCGTGTTTCCTTGAATCCATCAAGCGGGCGCAACAGCAGGACGCTCTGTCGTGGGAGCTTCGAGCCAGCATGAGCCTTGCTCGTTTTCTGCGTGGCCGCGGGGAGATCGTTCAGGCGCATCGGTCGTTGGCGACGGTGTACCGCCGGTTCGGCGAAGGCTTTGAGACGGCTGATCTGCGAGCCGCGAAGTCTCTTCTGGCCGAATTGTCCTGACCTGACCAACAGCGCTTGTGCGCCGCGCTGGCGCGGCCACACAAGAATTCACGAGAATTCACTGGCTGCCGGTTGGTCCTTTGGTCATCGTCTGTGTGCCGCCAGGTAAGCGGCAAATGTCCTCACAGAGGCGTCAGACGATGACCACGGCAGCCGCAATGGATGCACTCGTCCTCAACGGAACCAATGCGCCTTTTACTCGGGCGAGCATCGCTCGCCCGGAGCCAGCGCCAGGCCAGGTCCTGGTTCGCGTCAAGGCGAGCGGCGTGAACCCGCTCGATCTCAAAATCAGGAGCGGAAACGCGGCGCACGCGAAACACCCCTTTCCCGCGATCCTGGGAATGGATCTCGCCGGCACTGTCGAGGCGCTCGGGACCGGCGTCACCGGCTTCGTCGTCGGAGACGAGGTGTACGGGCTGACCGGAGGCGTCGGGGGCCTTCAAGGATCGCTGGCGCAGTTTGCTGCGGTCGATGCCAGCCTTCTTGCGCCGAAGCCCGTCAATCTCAGCATGCGCGAGGCTGCCGCGCTCCCCCTGGTGTTCATCACGGCGTGGGAAGGTCTGGTCGACCGAGCCCAGGTCCAGGCCCGGCAGCGGGTTCTGGTTCAGGGCGCCGGCGGCGTTGGGCTGATGGCGATCCAGATCGCCCGGGCCTTCGGTGCCGAGGTGTTCGCGGTCGATAAGGCCTCGAAGGGAGGGGCTATCGAGGAATTGGGCGCCACGGCGATCGACCGCGAGCAGACGACTCCTCAGGAGTATGTCGACGATCACAGCAGCGGCCGTGGTTTCGACGTGGTCTACGATACCGTGGGGGGCATAGCCCTAGATGCCTCATTCACCGCAGTTCGCCGCTTCGGCCATGTGGTGAGCTGCCTCGGATGGGGCACTCACTCGCTCGCTCCACTGTCGTTCCGCGCCGCGAGCTATTCGGGCGTCTTCACCCTGTTGCCGATGCTGACGGGTCAAGGTCGTGAGCACCATGGCGAGATCATGCGCGAGGCAACGAAGCTGGCAGAGTACGGGAAGGTGAAACCCTTCGTCGATCCACGCAGGTTTGAATTCGACGCAGTGGCCGACGCCCACCGCGAGGTCGAAAATCGCAGCGCCAACGGCAAGATCGTCGTCGATATCGCCGACTAACGCGAACTCCAACTCACCTTTTCCAGGAGCGATGTCATGCCCTTCGTCAACGTCAAGCTGGTCGACGGCGTCTTCACACCCGAAGAGAAGCACGCAATGGCCAAGGCCCTCACCGACGTCATGGTCCAATTCGAGGGATCGGAGGCGTTCCGCGAGGTCGTATGGGTGCTGATCGAAGAGTTGCATACCGATGGCTGGCATATCGGCGGAAGGCCGTTCGAGGGGCCGAAGTCGCTGATGGACACGCTCGGCAAATCCAAGGCCGTCTACGAGACGATTAACGGCAGGCCGACCACCCGGAGTGAGTTGGCCGCCGCCGCGCCCGTCCGAGCCTGATCGGTTCGCTGACTGCTGACCATTGAACGCCTGCCGACCGGTGGCGCAGCGGAATTGCGTGGCTGCATGCAAGTGCAACCGGCAGCGAGAGGAGAGATGGCGATGACGACATCAAATCCGTCACCTGCGTGGGGCGCCTCACGGCGCGATGTCCTGGTGACCGCGGCGAGTGCAGCGGCCGCAGCCGGGCTTCCCAGCGCGGCGCAGGCCCAAATCGCAAAGCCAGACCGGACGAACAATCTTTCCAGCGAACGAGGGAAGCATCCGATGAACACGATCACGACCAAGGACGGCGCGCAGATCTTCTTCAAGGATTGGGGGTCGGGACAGCCGATCGTCTTCCATCACGGTTGGCCGCTCAGCGGTGACGACTGGGACAATCAGATGCTGTTTTTCCTAGGCAAGGGCTTCCGGGTCATCGCCCACGACCGGCGAGGTCATGGTCGCTCCTCGCAGACCGCGACGGGCAACGACATGGACACCTATGCGGCKGATGTCGGAGAGCTGGCAGCCGCGCTCGACCTGCGCGATGCGATCCACATCGGTCATTCAACCGGCGGCGGCGAAGTCACGCGCTACGTTGCCCGCCATGGCAGGGGGCGGGTCGCCAAGGCCGTGCTCATCAGCGCAATCCCGCCGGTCATGGTGAAATCGGATCGCAACCCGAACGGCACGCCAATCGCTGTCTTCGATGATCTGCGTGCCCAGCTCGCTGCCAACCGGGCCCAGTTCTACCTCGATGTACCCAGCGGACCCTTCTACGGCTTCAATCGCAAGGGCGCGAAGGTATCTGAAGGCCTGATCCGAAATTGGTGGCGCCAGGGCATGATGGGCGGCGCCAACGCGCATTACGACTGCATCAAGGTATTCTCGGAAACCGATTTCACCGAAGACCTCAAGCAGATCGACGTGCCGGTCCTCGTCATGCATGGCGACGACGATCAGATCGTGCCGATCACGGACTCCGCCCAACTGTCGGTCAAGCTGCTCAAGAACGGAACGCTCAAAGTCTACAAGGGCTTTCCGCACGGCATGTTCAGCACGCATTCCGACGAGATCAATCGGGACTTGCTCGCCTTCATCAAGGCGTAGCAACCGTAGCTTGGACGCAGACGGCTTCGGCCCATCAGCGCCCTCCCTCAGCCTTTACCCACCAACGCGCCAGCCTCGGGCTGCGCGCCCGAGGAAGGTATTGTCATGACCCAGGAATTCAGGCTTTCGCGCCGCGGATTTTGCCTGTGCTGCATCGGCGCGGGCACAATCACGGCCACCGATGGCTGGCTGAGCCCAAGGCACGCCTTCGCCAAGGCCCAGGGCATCGTCGACATGATCCGCGCCGAAGCCGCGAAGGCGCCTATCGCCGTCCACAAGCTACGTGGCGATGTGGCCGTGCTGGAAGGATCGGGAGGAAACATCGCTGTACTGACCGGGCCCGACGGGAAGGTGCTCGTCGACGCTGGCATTACGGCGTCCCGGCCGCGGATCATCGAGGCTCTCGACGCACTCGGCCGCCAGCCCGTGAAGCACCTGATCAACACGCACTGGCATTTCGACCATGCGGACGGCAATGAATGGCTCAACAAGGAAGGAGCGGCGATCCTCGCCCACGACAATGCACGCAAACACCTCATGGCAGCGCAGAGGGTCGAGGATTGGGATTTCAACTTCCCACCCTCGCCCCCAGGCGCATTGCCGGCCGAAACCATCTCCGACGAGAAGTCCATCCGGCTGAACAACGCGACGCTGCTCCTCAAGCACCGCCCGAACGCCCACACGGACGGTGACATCACGGTGAGCTTCGCAGAAGCGGATATCATCCACGCTGGCGATATCTACTGGAACGGAATCTACCCGTTCATCGACTACTCGACCGGAGGAAGCATTGACGGCACGATCCGCGCGATCGAGGCAATCCTGTCTGGCATAAGCGACCAGACGATCGTTATTCCGGGTCATGGGCAACCCGTGAGCAACAAGGCGGAGCTCCAGAACTACCACGACATGCTCGTTGGCATTCGCGCGAATGTCGCCAAGCTGAAACGTGACGGTCGCTCTCTGGACGAGATTGTCGCAGCCAAGCCGACGGCTCAGTTTGATGAGAAATGGGGCCAGTTCGTCATCGGCCCTGCCTTCTTCACCAAGCTCGTTCACGAGGGCGTGTGACGGCTTTTTCCGAACGGTGTGTCCCCATGTCCAAAACCGAACATGCCATAGTCATCGATATCCCGGTCACGCTGCAGAACGTAAAGTCGGTGCACAGCATTGGCGGGCTTGCGTTCGAAGGCGATCTCCCAGCGTCGCTGTTTCATCTTGATCTGATCACCGGCGACATCAGCGATTGGAATGCCCAGTCCGAGGTCATTGCGGTCTTCCATACCAACGCCGGGCACGCGACGCTGAACGACCGGGCCTATAATGCCGCTCGAAACATCAAGACCGGCAACCCGTATCAGGGCCTGATCGCCGATTTGATGAAGCGCGGGGTGAACATTGAACTCTGCGGCGCAACCGCCAAAGCGAACGGCTGGGGCAATATGGATTTGCTGCCGGATGTGAAGATCAACCTCGACGCGATGGCGAGAACGATTCAGCTCGTTCAGCAGGGTTTCGTGAAGATCACCGAATAACTTGGYGCGAGTAGCCGGCCGCTGCTCAGCCGTTTTGCTTCGAGCTCGACGCTGGTTCGAGATGACGTGCCATTGTCTGCGGAGCATCGGTCGGCTTCGGGATCTGCCGCGTCACCGACGTAGGGAGTGCGACATGTTCGGCAACCCAATCAAGGTCGGAATCATAGGCGTCCATCCCGACAAGGGCTGGGCGACGACCGCGCACATCCCGGCGCTGAAGGGGCTTTCAGATTTCCGCCTTACAGCGATTAGCCACAGCAATCTCGATATCGCGACCGCAGCCGCCGGTAAATTCGGCGTTCCTTTTGCAATGGGAACGACAGAGGAATTGGTTGCCTCTCCTGACGTCGACTTGGTCGTCATCGCGGTCAAAGTCACTCGGCACAAGGACCTTGTTACCAAAGCGATCGCGGCGAAGAAGGCCGTGTTCTCCGAATGGCCTCTCGGGATGGACCTCTCTGACGCCGTTGCGATGCGTGACTTTGCTCGATCCAAAGGCGTCGCAACCACAATAGGCCTGCAGACACGTGCTGCGCCGCCTTTCGCCTATGCGCGCGATCTCATTCGGGACGGGTATCTGGGCGAAGTTCTTTCAGCCACGCAGATCGGCTCCGGCATCGTCTGGGGAGAAGCGATGAGCAGCAGCTTTGCTTACACGCTCGATCGGACAGCCGGCGCGGCGATGCTGAACGTACCTTTCGCTCACTCGATCGACGCGCTGCTTCATGCGCTGGATAGCCGCTTCGACAAAGTGGCCGGAACTCTCATCACCCGTCGCCGGACTATCCGCCTCGAGGAGACTGGAGCTGAGCTGCCCATGACGGTCCCTGACCAGGTGATGGTGAGCGGCCAACTGGCGAATGGCGTGGCGGTCACTGCGCATTTCCGCGGCGGCCTCTCGCGGGGCACCAATTTTCACGTCGAGATCAATGGCACAAAAGGCGATCTGATTATCACGAGCCCCGTCGGATATGTTGGTTTGGGCGGCTTCAACCTGATGGGAGCAAGCGGGGGCGGACCATTGGAGGAGCTGGATATTCCGGCGAATTACAGAGCCGACCGCTTTGGCGAGGGCCCACAGCAGATTCTCGCTCTCTCATACCAGCGTCTCGCATCTGACTTGCTGAAGGGAACGCAGCTCAGACCGACATTCGACGACGCCGTGGAGCTTCACCGCCTGATCGAGACGATCGAGCACAGCCAGGGGTCGTCCCGCCGCCCCTAAAGGCGGACGGATGGGCGCCGTCGCTCGACTAGCGGACGCCCAACGAGGCACCGAAGGGATGCAAAATGAGTCTCATCACCACGCCCTTTGGCTTCAGCACAACTGCAGAGCAGGTCCTTTCAGGCATCGATCTGAGCGGCAAGCGCGCACTGGTGACAGGTGCTTCCTCGGGAATCGGAGTGGAAACCGCTCGAACGCTCGCCGCCGCTGGCGCCGAGGTCACCCTGGCCGTGCGCAGGATCGATGCAGGAGAGACCACGGCTGCCGAAATCCGCGCGGCGTCTAACGACGCCTCCGTCCTGGTTAGGCAGCTCGATTTGTCCGATCAGCGAAGTGTTCGCCGATTTGTTGCCGATTGGGACGGTGCGCTGCACATTCTGGTCAACAATGCTGGCATCATGGCGTTGCCAACCCTCGAACGCACTCCCGAAGGATGGGAGATGCAGTTTGCCACTAATTTCCTCGGGCATTTCACACTCGCAATCGGATTGCAGCGCGCGCTTGCGGCTGCGGGCGGCGCCCGGATCGTTTCGGTGAGCTCAAGCGGGAACCTCATCGCACCTGTCATCTTTGATGATCTAAATTTTGATTTTCTGCCCTACGATCCGCTCGTCGCTTACGGACAGTCCAAGACGGCATGTGCCCTTCTGGCAGTAGAGGCAACACGACGTTGGTCGAGCGATGGCATCTTTGCTAACGCGCTAAACCCAGGAGCGATCGCCACCAATCTCCAGAAGCATACGGGTGGCCTCAAAACACCTCCCGAGCGTCGGAAGTCGCCGCGGCAAGGCGCGGCAACCTCCGTGCTTCTCGCAGCGTCTCCATTGCTGCAGGGGGTCGGCGGGCGCTATTTCGAGGATTGCAATGAGGCCACGACAGTGTCACGCCGCCCCGCTGATTTCACCGGCGTTGCCCGCTATGCACTCGACAGCGGAAACGCAGAGCGCCTTTGGGACACATCGCTCAGGCTGATTTCCTAGTCGAAGGCGGCGCTGAACTTCCTGCCGGCTCGGATCGGGACACGTCGGCCGTGTGCCGGGTCTATGGAGTGCTTCGGTGCGTGCCGGCGTGCGTTGGCAATCCAAGGCCGCAGCGTTGGTCCGCTTTCGGGCAAAGAGCCAGAGTCCGGTTGTGGCGCGATTGACACGTTAGTTTTTCCTGCTGCTCCGACGTCGGCCCATAGCTTGCTGTCTGCCGAGGGGCAACGCCGCGGGGCCGGCGCAGCTCCAGCTTTTTGAGAGATCATCGACAAAACGCGTGGCCATTGTTTTCGCCTCACTCGCGAATTCGGAGATKAGCTGGGGGTTTCTCGCATCGCGCCCAAAGCAGACCAGGAAATCCAGCGGCATGATGGGCTCGAACGGCCGTACGACCACTTGTTTTTCGACCCCTGCGATAAAGAGGGGGTGAACAAGAGATACGCCCAGGCCGGCCGCGACGAATTGGCAAAGTGTCGAGTTTGAATCGGCGGTCAAGACTATGTTTGATCTGACATTATATTTGTCGAACATCGTGGAAACCTTTTGTCCCGTATAGGTC
>NZ_JBFTRC010000142.1:0-14845 GCF_056399325.1 Allobosea sp. 01N443 | reverse complement strand
ATGCCAGACCCTATCCCCACTCAGAGCGCAGAGCCGAAGAGCTGCCGCGCTGGCTCCATCATTACAATTGGCATCGCCCCCACGGCGGAATCCAGGCCAAGACACCCATCAGCAGACTCGCTCGCGACGAGGACAACCTGTTGACGCTCCACAGCGTGATCGACTCTCATAGTTTAGAGCATGCTTTATGCGAAAAACCGTTGCCACTTTTCGCGGCATGCTCTTGGCCTCGCTTCGCTCAGGGCACCAGCACGATCTTGCCGGCCGAACGCCGGCTTTCCAATGCTTCATGCGCCGCGGCCGCCTGCTCCAGGGGAAAGCTGCCGCCGGAAAGCACGGTGAGCTCGCCACGCTCGGCCAGGCCGAATAGCATGGCGAGGTCGGTTTTGACGTTCTCGGCGGTCAGTAGCGGCAGCAGGCTGAAACCGGCAAGCAATTGATTGCTGGAGATGAGCTTCTGCAACTGGGACATGTCCAGTCCAGCATCCCGGGTGTTCAGCGCTCCGAAGAGGACGATCCAGCCAGAGGGAGCGAGCAGCTCCAGACTTGTCACCGCAATCTTTCCGCCCGCTGATTCGTAGATGATGTCGGGCCCCGCGCCGCCGGTCGCGGCCTGGACCTGAACACCCCAATTGGGTTGCGTGTAATCGACGCCCGCATCGGCCCCGAGGTCCCGGGTGAGGGCGAGCTTGTCCTGCGAGCTTGCTGCCGCGATGACACGCTTCGCTCCTGCATGTTTGGCCATCTGCACGAGCAGGCTGCCGACGCCCCCTGCTGCGGCATTGATCAGGACTGTCTTGCCCGCAGGCTGTGCCTGTCGAAAGAGATGGAGGGCTGTCAGGCCCTGCACCATCAGGGCCGCGGCTGTCTCAAACGGAAGGCCCGGGGGGAGCGCAACGACGTGAGCCGCATCGGCTGCGACATATTCAGCGTAGCCGCCTGAGAAGATGCCGGCCGCGAAGAGCGGGACGGCGACCCGATCGCCGCGCTGAAAGCCGGAGGCCCCTTCGCCGAGAGTCTCGATCGTGCCGGCGATCTCGACGCCGGGGATCATGGGCAGAACGGGCGTCGCGCCATAGCGATCCTGCCTCTGTAGCGTCTCGAAGAAGTTGACCCCGGCTGCGCGGACGCGGATCAGCACCTCGCCGGGGCGGGGGAGCGGCTTCGCGACGTCGGTGGGTATGAGCATATCGGGGCCGCCGAAGCGGCTGATCTGGATGGCCTTCATGGGCGCCTCGCGACAGTGAATGATCCTGCCGGGCGTTCTGGGCTATGATGCGGTCCAACGACTACACACCGATTTGTCTCTTACAGACCGGAAGGTAACCATGGCCGAYCCGATGAAGCGCCTGCCGGTACAGCCGGTCGAGCGCGCGCTGAAGGTGATTGCGGGACGCTGGAAGGCGATCATCCTCTACCAGCTCTTCGATCAGCCGAGGCGTCTCACGGAGTTGAAGAAGCAGATGCCGCGGATCAGCCAGAAGGTCCTGATCCAGCAATTGCGCGAGATGGAAGAGCATGGGCTCGTCCATCGCGAGATCCTTCAGCAAGTGCCGCCGCGCGTCGATTATTCCGTGACCGCACTCGGGCACAGCCTGGAGCCGATCATCCGGTCCCTATGCGACTGGGGACGCAAGCACGCGGCCGATCTCGACGATCTCGCCAGCCTGTCGGAATGCCGGCTTCCTCCGGCTGAGCGAGCTGCTGCAGCCTGACCTTGCCTTCAATTGGGTGGACCAAGCGGATCCTGGGGAGCTGTTCTGGCCCGATCGGGCCGTCGCCTACAGCATGCTCGGCAGCACGCGGTCCGGCGGCTTGTGACCATCCATGAAGGTCTTGATGTTGACGATGACCTTCTCACCCATATCGGCCCGGCCTTCATGCGTTGCCGAACCCATATGGGGCAGCACGACGATCTTGTGGCTGCGGGCCAGCTTGAGCAGGCGCGGGTTCACGGCGGGCTCGTGCTCGAACACGTCGAGACCGGCGCCGGAAAGTTCTCCCGCTTCCAGCATGCGCGCAAGCGCCGTCTCGTCGACGATTTCGCCGCGCGCCGTGTTCACAAGGATGGCGTCGGGCTTCATCAGCTTCAGACGGCGGGCCGAGAGCAGGTGATAGGTCGCCGGTGTGTGCGGGCAGTTGATCGAGACGATATCCATCCGCGCCAGCATCTGGTCGAGCGAATCCCAGTAGGTCGCGTCGAGTGCCTCCTCGATGCGCGCATCGACGCGCCGGCGGTTGTGATAATGGATCGAGAGGCCGAAGGCCGCGGCCCGCTTCGCCACCGCCTGGCCGATCCGGCCCATGCCGACAATGCCGAGGCGCTTGCCGGTGATGCGCCGGCCCAGCATCCAGGTCGGCGACCAGCCGCCCCACTCGTCGTCCGAGATGATGCGGGCGCCCTCCGAAATCCGTCGCGCCACGGCCAGGATGAGGGCGATCGTCATGTCGGCCGTGTCGTCGGTCAACACGCCTGGCGTGTTAGTCACGGTGATGCCGCGCTGCACGGCGCTGGCGACATCGATATTGTCGACGCCATTGCCGAAATTGGCGATCAGGCGCAACTGATCGCCAGCCTGGGCGATGATCCCGGCATCGATCCGGTCGGTCACGGTCGGAACCAGCACGTCAGCGGTCTTGACCGCCTCGACCAGCGCAGCCTGGCTCATCGGGGCGTCATCGATATTGAGACGGGCGTCGAACAGCTCGCGCATGCGCGTTTCGACGACGGCCGGCAGCTTGCGTGTGACCACGACCAGCGGCTTCTTCTTCGTCATTGACGGCTCCTCTCCCCGCAGCCCTGCGACAACGCCGCCGTTCCGCCTCAACCCGCCATTAACTAAGGCGTATCAGGAATGAGAACGACGTGTTCACGCGCTGGTTCGTGTCTAGAAGGCGGCGCGTCGGATGACAACATGACCCTTCGCCGGGTACCCGGACCATGGCGGAGCACGAACATGATGCGGAGATGGTGYGGATGAGCGGTCTGATGATGCGGAGCCTGGTTTTGGCGGCGGCAATGCTTGCAAATCTCGGCTCAGGCTCGGCTGTTCTCGCCCAGGACATGACGGCCGGTTCCGTGACCGGGCTGCCGATCCCGCGCTATGTCAGTCTGAAGTCGGACCGGGTCAATCTGCGCGAAGGCCCCTCCAAGGAGCATCGCACGAGCTGGGTGTTCCAGCGTGCGGGTCTGCCCGTCGAGATCACCGCCGAATTCGAGACCTGGCGCCGCGTGCGCGATGCCGACGGCTCGGAGGGCTGGGTGCTTCACAGCCTGCTCTCGGGGCGGCGCACGGCCCTTGTCGCCCCCTGGTCGAAGGTCAAGGACGAGGTCTTCACGCTCCATGCGAACGCCGACGCCGGATCGGCCGTGACCGCCCGTCTGCAGCCGGGCGTGATCGTCAATGTGGTGAACTGCGCGAATTCCTGGTGCCGCGTCGGCGTCGCCAAGATGAACGGCTATATCAAGCAGGAGCGTCTCTGGGGGGTCTACCCGAACGAGAAGGTCGACTGATCCCTTTACGCGCTACATCCTGGCGAGACGCATGATCGGCGAGCCGCCCGCATCCAGCAGGACGAGCTTGTCCTGGCGCTGGTCGATGCGCCAGCCGCGAGCGGCTTCCAGCGCTGCGAAGAACTTGCTTTCCTGATTCATCGCAGCCGGCGTGCAGGCCATGCGCGTGGAGGCGAGCGGGCCGAAGGCGATCTGGGGCCCGCTGATCTTAGCGCTGCCGCTCATGCGGTTGCAGCCGCCCGTGCCACTGACCTTGCCGTCCGCCGCGAGCYCAAGCACCGATTGCAGCCGGTCCATCACGCCGCCGCTGCGAATATCCTCGGCGAGCCAGCGCCCGACCGGCGTGGCTGGTCGCGGCGCTTCAGCCTGGTCGCGGGCGACATGTTCGACCCGGATCGTCGTGTCGTTGCGGCCGCCGTCGAAGACGGTGTGGCGGGTCGTGTTGATGAACAGCAGGCGCTCGCCGTCGGTGATGCGCGCCTGCAGGGCATAGGTCCAGCGCGGCTCGATCAGCGCGCGGTCGAAACGCAGCGTGTAACGGATCGGATTGCGGCGCGCCCGAAGGCGTGTCTCGGCAATCGTCTTGGCGGGCGCGTCGGCCAGCGAGACATCGAGCAGGCGGACCTCGACGATCGCCGTCCGTGGCAGCGCGATGCGCTCGCGGAAGAACACCGTTCCACGCAATGTCATCGGCGAGGCGATCGCGCTTCCGGCGGGAGTGACCAGCGCCAGGGCCACGAGGCCGGTCAGACTGCGGCGGGAGATCAGGGCCTTGCTCGGCTCATTGGTCACGCATGGTCTCCTGGCGACGCAACAATGCCCGCGCAGAGGGCTCGCAGCATAGGCATCCTGTGAGTGAAGGCTGGACGCGTTGCGTCAGCCGGCGATCTTGCGCAAACGCACGACGACATCGACGCGAGCGATTTCGTAACCTGTCGGAGGCTCCGGCAGAGCAGCGACGTCGACCGCCGAGGCTGGAATATCGATCACCGTATTCTCGCCATCGACCACGAAATGATGGTGGTCGCTATTGTCTGTGTCGAAAAAGGTCTTGGCGCCGTCGATTGCGAGCTCGCGCAGCAGGCCGGCCTGGGTAAACTGGTGCAGCGTATTGTAGACGGTCGCAAGCGACACCGGCACGCGCGCCTTCATCGCTTCCTCATAGAGCATCTCGGCGTTGACGTGCCGGTCGCCCTTGGCGAACAGCAGCCAACCGAGCGAAACGCGCTGCCGTGTCGGACGAAGCCCGACGCGGCGCAGCCGCTGGCGTACGTCATGGAACGGACAGCCCTGCCGATCGCTCGATCCGTAGCCCTGGTTCTGGGAGATCAGATCGCTCATGCGCAGGCTCGGTCCTTCTGGTTTGCAGTGATCGGCGTGCCGCGATGATGCGGCGCCTAGTTTAGATGAGATGTAAGGCCTTGCTTTCGCCCTCGCAAGCTTCCGCCAGCCTCCTGACAGGATTCGGGTGCCTCTCCACGCATGATCGCGGCTGATGGTTCGGAGGCTGCCATGTCCGAGACCGTACATCTCTGGCTCTTCTTCAGTCTGGTTTTCGGTATCGTCATCGTGCCGGGCATGGATATGGCTTTCGTGCTGGCGAACGCGCTCGCCGGTGGGCGCCGCTCTGGCCTCTATGCGACGGCGGGAGTGATCGCGGCCGGCATCTGCCATGTCGTGGTGGGTGTCCTGGGCGTGAGTGCGGTGCTTCGGCTCGTGCCGATGGCCTTCGACGTCATGCTGCTGCTGGGCTCGGCCTATATCGCCTGGATCGGCCTTGCATTGCTGCGCGGAGGCGCATCCTTCGCGCCGGTCCTGGAGACGCGGCGTTGCAATAGCTGGACAGCGTTCCGGCAGGGGGCCTTGACCAATCTGCTGAATCCGAAAGCCTATCTCTTCATGCTGGCCGTCTTCCCGCAGTTCCTGAGGCCGGAGGCGGGCGCGATCTGGTTGCAGGCCGCGATCCTGAGTCTGATCATCGCCGGGACGCAGTTTGCGGTCTACGGCTCGCTCGCACTCGCTGCGGCAGGCAGCCGCACCGTGCTTGCGGGCAACCGCCAGGCAACCATGCTGGTTGGTCGTGCGGTCGGTGCGTTGCTTGTTCTGGTGGCCGCCATGACGGCCTGGCAAGGCTTGCGCAGCCTGTGATCGCCGATCTTTCGGGCGGAAGACCCGGGTTGCGCCCTTTCGTTTCGGCGCAGGCCCGTGTTACGCACGGCTCCGAGAGCACATGACCATCGCCAATGCCGGATAGGGCTTGGCCAAACGGTCGATACGGAGCGGGGCAGTATGGAGCGTCAGTCGTCATTCAGCTACGAGGAGATCCTCAGCTGCGGTCGCGGGGAACTTTTCGGACCTGGTAATGCGCAGTTGCCGCTGCCGCCGATGCTGATGTTCGATCGCATCACCGAGATCGCCGAGAATGGTGGTCCTCATGGCAAGGGCTTCGTGCGCGCCGAATTCGATGTCCGGCCGGATCTTTGGTTCTTCGATTGCCATTTCAAGGGCGATCCGGTGATGCCGGGCTGCCTCGGGCTCGATGCGCTCTGGCAGCTCACCGGCTTCTTCCTCGGCTGGCTCGGGCTGCCGGGCCGGGGCAGGGCACTTGGCGTCGGCGAGGTGAAATTCGCGGACCAGGTCCTGCCCAGCGTCAAGCAGGTCGTCTACGGCGTCGAATTCAAGCGGGTCTTCAAGTCCAAGCTTGTGCTCGGCATCGCCGACGGCTGGCTGGAGGCGGATGGCAAGCGAATCTATACGGTCTCAGATATGCGCGTTGGCTTGTTCAAGCCTGAAGGCGCCTGAGTAAAACCGCGCACCGGCCTTGCGCTCGCCGTCTGAGCGGTCCATCTGCGCGTGATTGAGAAGATAGACCGGACCTCCGCGAGGTCCGGTCCGTGACGAGAAAGCCGGAGAAACGAGCATGAGACGCGTTGTGGTCACAGGGATGGGCATTGTCTCGTCCATCGGCAACAATACGCAGGAAGTGCTGTCCTCGCTGCACGAGGCCAAATCCGGCATCGCCTTCATGCCAGAATTTGCGGAACATGGTTTCCGCAGCCGCGTCGGCGGCGCTCCGACACTCGACGCCGCCAGCGTGGTCGACCGTCGCGCCATGCGCTTCCATGGCGGCGGTTCCGCCTGGAACCATGTTGCCATGGAGCAGGCGATTGCGGATGCCGGCCTCGAGGCCGGCGAGATCAGCCATGAGCGGACCGGCATCGTCATGGGCTCGGGCGGTCCCTCGACCCGCGCCCTGATCGACGCCTATGACAAGGCCCGCGAAAGCGGATCGTCGAAGAAGGTCGGCCCGTTTGCGGTGCCCAAGGGCATGTCCTCGACCGCGTCGGCTACGCTTGCGACCTGGTTCAAGATCAAGGGCGTGAACTACTCGATCTCCTCGGCCTGCGCGACGTCGAACCACTGCATCGGCAATGCCTATGAGCTGATCCAGTGGGGCAAGCAGGATGTGATCTTCGCTGGTGGCTGCGAGGAACTGGACTGGACGCTCTCCGTCCTGTTCGACGCTATGGGCGCCATGTCGACCAATTTCAACGAGACGCCGTCACGGGCGTCGCGCGCCTATGACGTCAGGCGCGACGGCTTCGTCATCGCCGGCGGGGCCGGCGTGGTGGTGCTTGAGGAACTGGAACACGCCAAGGCGCGCGGCGCACGCATCTATGGCGAGATCGTCGGCTATGGCGCGACGTCGGACGGTTACGACATGGTGGCCCCCTCCGGTGAGGGCGCGGTGCGCTGCATGAGGATGGCTCTGCAGGGCGTGAAGGCCAAGGTCGACTACATCAACCCTCACGGCACCTCGACCCCGGTCGGCGATGCCAAGGAGATCGAGGCGATCCGCGAGGTCTTCGGCGCCGGCGAGAAGAGCCCGCCGATCTCGGCGACAAAGTCGCTGACCGGCCATTCGCTGGGTGCGACCGGCGTTCAGGAGGCGATCTATTCGCTCCTGATGCTCAACAACGATTTCATTTGCGAAAGCGCCCATATCGAGGAGCTCGATCCCGCCTTTGCCGACATGCCGATCGTGCGCAAGCGCATCGACAATGCCGGCCTTGGTTGCGTGCTCTCGAATTCCTTCGGCTTCGGCGGAACGAATGCGACCATCGTGATGAAGCGGCTGGAGGTCTGAGCCTCCATGCTGTTCATGGTCATCGAGCATTTCGACCAGGCGCGGGTGAAGGACATCTATCGTCGCTTCCACGAGCGTGGCCGCATGATGCCCGATGGCCTGCGCTATGTGGACAGCTGGATCCAGGCAGACCTGGCGCGTTGCTTCCAGGTGATGGAATGCGACGATGTCGCGGTGCTGCAGGAATGGGTGCTGGAATGGAGCGATCTCGCGCGCTTCGAGATCGTGCCGCTGGCATCATCCAAGGCGACGGCCGCAGCCATCGCCAAGCATCTGTAGCAAGAGCCAAGCCTACCCGCCTGATCCAGTCTTACTTCCTGTTGCTTAAGTACCCTTCCAAGACCCGAATAGAGTCATCCCATGCTCCCCTTGATGCATAACAAGCGCGGCCTCGTCATGGGCGTCGCCAACCAGAATTCCATCGCCTGGGGCATTGCGCGGACCCTCCACGCCCATGGCGCCGAGATGGCCTTCACCTATCAGGGCGAAGCGCTCGGCAAGCGCGTGAAGCCGCTGGCGGAGAGCATCGGATCGAAGCTGGTCCTGCCTTGCGATGTCGAGGATATCGCAAGCGTCGATGGCGCCTTCGCTGCGATCGACGAGGCCTGGGGTGGGGATCCCGAGCGCAACACGCTCGATTTCATCGTTCACGCCATCGGCTTCTCCGACAAGAACGAGCTCAAGGGCCTCTATGCCGACACCAGCCGCGAGAATTTCTCGCGCACCATGGTGATCTCCTGCTTCTCCTTCACGGAAGCCGCCAAGCGCGCCGCCGAGCGCATGCCCAGAGGCGGCAGCATGATCACGCTGACCTATGGCGGATCGACGCGGGTGATGCCGAACTACAATGTGATGGGTGTGGCCAAGGCGGCGCTCGAGGCGAGCATGCGCTATCTCGCCGCCGATTTCGGTCCGCGCGGCATCCGCGTCAACGCACTCTCGCCCGGGCCGGTGCGCACGCTTGCCGGCGCCGGCATTTCGGATGCGCGCGCCATGTATTCATGGCAGCGGGCCAATTCGCCCTTGCGCAAGTCGGTGACGCTCGAGGAGATCGGTGGCTCGGCGTTGTACTACCTCTCGGATCTGTCGGGCGGCGTGACCGGCGACGTTCATCATGTCGATGCCGGCTATCACGTCACCTCGATGCCGGTGCTCGAAGGTTTGCGCGCGGCTGATAGCGGTAACGGCGAGTAGCCGAAGCCGATTTGGGTCTTCATCATCGGGCCGGCTCGGACTATCTTCGAGGCGGTGGAACCCGAGGGGCGTCCGGCGGTTCCGCTTGTGATCCTCGGAGGACGGCCATGGTCATGGTGAAGTACGAGATCGTCGAGCACGATGGCGGCTGGGCCTACAAGGTCGGCGGTGCGCTATCCGAGACCTTCCGGTCGCATGACGCCGCGCTCAAGGCGGCCAACAAGGCCGCTGCCCGCCAGAAGCGACCAGGCGTCACCGACGGCATCGTCTATCAGGATGCCCGGGGTGATTGGCACGAGGAGCTCGCGCAGGGCAGCGATCGGCCCCATACCTGGATCGTCGACAAGCCGTGACGAAGCTCGGCCACTTCATCTGCGCGGCCTAGGTCACCTGTGCTTGCATCGGCTTTTCCCGAAAACCGCAATCCACTTTTTGGGCCGATGCTCTAGCTGCGCCGGCGCGAGTGCCCTTGGGAGCATCCGAACCGGCACCCCGAGCGCGACAGTGCGTTTCGAGACCAGCCTGCAATGCACCGGCAATCCCCAGGTCGACCTTGAGCCTGAGCCGCCAGCCTTCGGCGCGGCATAGGATACCCAAGGTCCCGAATGACAGTTTCAGTGATCCCGCCGATCGATGCTGTGGCGCAGGCGGTGCCGGCGGCCAGCGAGTTTCGCGAGCCGCCACGCGAAGCCTGGTACTGCGCCAAGAGCAAGGGACGACTTGCTCCCGGCGCCCGCGAGAGCGTGACGATCCTTGGCGAACAGATCGTGATCGGTCGCAGGCGCAGCGGTGAAGTCTTCGCTTTGCGTGATCGTTGCCCGCATCGGGGCGCGCCGCTATCGCAAGGACAATTCGACGGGGTGGCTCTCACATGTCCCTTCCATGGCTGGCGCTTCGGCACGGACGGACAGTGCCTGGCAATGSCGACCCTGGTTCATGATGATGCGACGGATCCCGGACAGGTCAGGGTCCAGGGCTTTCCGGTGCGAGAGGCGGACGGCATCATCTGGGTCTATCTGGGCTCGCAGCCGGCCGAGGCCCCGCCGGTTCCCGAGCTGATGCTGCAGCGCGTACCGCGGTGCCGCGTGTCCGTTTCCGTGCTGGTCGAGGCCTCCTACGATCTATGCGTGCTCAGCCTGATCGATCCTGGCCATGTCGGCTACGTCCATAATTCCTGGTGGTGGCGGCCAACCGCGACGGCGCGGGAGAAGACCAAGGACTTCGCCCCTCTGCCATTTGGCTTCCGGATGACGGCCCATAGGGCAGCGGCGAACTCCAGGGGCTATCGGTTGCTCGGCCGGCCGCAGACCGAAGTGGATTTCCTGTTGCCGGGACAACGGATCGAGCGGATCACCGTGGGCAACCGTACCATCGTGAACGCGACCTTCGCGACGCCGATCGATGCGAAGCGGACGCTGCTGACGAATGTGCTGCTCTCCGACCTGCCGCAACTGGTGCCGCTGGCCCTGCCGATCCGCTGGGCCGCCCGGGCCTTTCTGCGTCAGGACCAGGATATCCTGGAACTTGCCCAGCAGGGTCTCGAGCGCAAGCCGACAATGCTGCTGATGGGTCAGGCCGACCGGCTGGCGCAATGGTATTTCCGGCTGAAGCGTGACTATGCCGCGGCCCGGCGCACGGGCGTGGCATTTCAGAACACGCTGGCACCCGAGCGTTTGCGCTGGCGCACCTGACGCTGTTGCAAGCCTCGTTGATCAGGGCCGGGACGCTCGGCCCGGCCGCTGACTGATCAAGACTATCGGCGCCTCGCTCTGATCGGGCTCAGCCAGCCTGATCGGTTTCGCGCGCGACCGAGCCGTTCTCTTTCATCGCGCGGTCCGGTCCGCGCTGCAGCGGTGAACGCCGCAGCGCGTGAGGGACAAGCCCGATCAGAGACCGAGCTTCTTCTTGCGCTGGCCGAGTGTCCGCAGGCGCAGCGCGTTCAGGCGGATGAAGCCCGCCGCGTCGCGGTGATCATAGGCGACTGCGCCCTCCTCGAAGGTCACCAGATCCTGGTCGTAGAGCGAATAGGGGCTGGAGCGGCCGACAACGTGGACGCCGCCCTTGTACAGCTTCAGGCGAACCTGGCCGGCGACGAATTCCTGGCTCTTGTCGATCAGCGCCTGCAGCATCTCGCGCTCAGGCGAGAACCAGAAGCCATTATAGATCAGCTCCGCATATTTCGGCATGATCTCGTCCTTGAGATGGGCCGCGCCCCGGTCGAGCGTGATCGACTCGATCGCCCGGTGCGCCGCGTGCAGGATCGTGCCGCCGGGCGTCTCATACATGCCGCGCGACTTCATGCCGACGAAGCGGTTCTCGACGAGATCGAGGCGGCCGATGCCGTTGTCGCGGCCGAGATCGTTCAATTTCGCCAGGAGCGTGGCGGGTGAAAGCGAGACGCCGTCGATGGCGACCGCATCACCCTTGGCGAAGTCGATGGTGATATAGGTCGGCTTGTCCGGCGCATCCTCGGGCGAGATCGTGCGCGAGTAGACGTAATCCGGCACTTCCTGCGCCGGGTCCTCCAGCACCTTTCCTTCCGAGGAGGCGTGCAGCAGGTTGGCGTCGACCGAGAAGGGCGCTTCGCCGCGCTTGTCCTTGGCGATCGGGATCTGGTGCTGTTCGGCGAAGGCGATGAGCTGCTCGCGCGAACGCAGGTCCCATTCGCGCCAGGGCGCGATCACCACGACATCGGGCTTCAGCGCATAGGCGGTGAGTTCGAAGCGGACCTGGTCGTTGCCCTTGCCGGTTGCGCCATGAGAGATGGCGTCCGCGCCGACCCTCTCGGCGATCTCGATCAGCTTCTTGCCGATCAGCGGGCGAGCGATCGAGGTGCCGAGCAGGTAGACGCCTTCATAGGCGGCATTGGCCCGGAACATCGGGAAGACGTAGTCGCGGACGAATTCCTCGCGCAGGTCCTCGATATGGATGTTCTCGGGCTTGATGCCGAGCAGCAGCGCCTTCTGGCGAGCGGGCTCCAGCTCCTCGCCCTGGCCGAGATCGGCGGTGAAGGTCACCACCTCGCATTCATAGGTGGTTTGCAGCCATTTCAGGATGATCGAGGTGTCAAGGCCGCCGGAATAGGCGAGCACGACCTTCTTCACGCGCTTGTCGGACATCGATGATCTTCCTGCTCTGACGGCATGTTTCCATGCCGGGGACGCTTCGACTGTGGATGGCCCTGTTTTCGGCTCAATGGCGCACTATCGCAGCCCTCGGGACGACGCAATCGGAACCTTCTGATCGATCAAACGTCATCCCGTGATGGGTCGGTATCAACGATGCCGATTGTGCAACACGCGTCCTGCGTGCTTGCAGTCGCGCCGCGACAGGTCGAAGCTTCCCGAGCGCGACTCAAACCGATGACCGACCTGGAGGCTGAATGCCGAATCGTCCCGTCCTCGACTTCTGGTACGAGTTCGCGTCACCCTATTCCTTTCTGAGTGCCTTGCGGGCTGAAGCCGTGGCAGACGAAGCGGGAGTGGCGCTGCGTTGGCGGCCCTTCCTGCTTGGACCGATCTTTGCCGGCCAGGGCTGGACGACGTCACCTTTCAACCTGTTCCCGAACAAGGGCCGCTATATGTGGCGCGATCTCGAGCGCCAGACCGCCCGTGCCGGCATCAAGCTTGTCCGGCCCAACCCGTTTCCGCAGAATTCCCTCGTCGCGGCGCGCGTCGCGCTCGCAGGGCGCGAGGCGGGCTGGATGCCCGCCTTCTCGAAGGCGCTGTTCAGGGCTGCGTTCTGCGAGGGACGAAACATTGCCGAGGAAGCCGTACTGGTCGCGGCGCTGAAGGAGGCTGGCGCGGATCCCGGCTCCGCGTTCTCGGCCTCGCGAAGCGAGGAGGTCAAGGGCAGGCTGAAGGCCGAGACCGAACTCGCGAAATCGCTCGGGATCTTCGGCGCTCCGGCCTTCGTCACTGGCGATGGCGAATTGTTCTGGGGAGATGATCGGCTGGGGGAGGCCCTCCGCTGGGCCCGGGATGGGTGTTAGATCATGGGGCCGGATCCTGTATCCGGTCCGGTGAACCAACCTTCTGTGTGTGCACCGGCTTTCCAAAGGACTGCAATCCACTTGTCGGACCGATGCCTTGAGCACGAGGCTGCCGCGGGTCAGTCCTGCGGCCTGGCGCCCCACGGACCGCGCGCCGTCCCGACCATGGTCGGCAGATCCTGACGCTCTGACATCCTGGGCGGATGCGGCGGCATCGCCGGCATCCGGCCGCCTGCCGTCTCGACGAGTGCCTGCACGCGTTTGGTGATCGAGGGATGTGTCGAGAACAGGTCGGCGAAATCGTCGGGATCGTTCTCGAAGCACATGTCCATGACGCCCGACGGCACTCCGTCGATATCGGCGCGCCCGGCGATCTTGAGCAGCGCGGAGATCATCGCGTCCGGATTCTTGGTCAGTTCGACCGCCCCGGCATCGGCCAGATACTCGCGCGAACGCGACAGAGACAGGCGGATCACCACGGCGAGCAGCCAGGAGATTGCGATGATTGCGACGCCGAGCAGGATGGCGACGCCGTTGCCCTTCTTGTCATCGTTGGACGAGACCCGCACGCGCCCCACGCTGCGGAAGATGATCTCGCCGATGAGCGAAATCACGCCTGCGATCACCACGGCGATGATCATCATCCGGACGTCGCCATTGCGGATATGGGTCAGCTCATGCGCAAGAACGGCCTCGATCTCATCATCCGTGAGGGTCTGGATCAGGCCGGTCGTGACCGTGACGGTGAACTGCTTGTCGTTGACGCCGCTGGCGAAGGCATTGAGGGCTTCGCTTTCAACGATCGAGAGCTTGGGCACGGTGAGCCCCCGCGAGATGCAGAGGTTCTCCAGCATCCGGTAGAGCTTGGGGTTCTGTTCCCGCGTCACGCCTTTGGCGCCGGTGACCGCGCCGATCAGCCCGACATTGATCTTGAAGCCGATGAAGACCCAGGCCGTGGCCGCGAGCGTGATGAACGGAAACCAGGACCAGAACAGGTGGATCGTCTCTGAATAGACGCTCTGTCCGCGCGCGACCCCACCATAGCCATAGGCAATCAGGATCAGGCCGTAGCTTGTCAGATAGACCAGCAGGAACAGCCCGGCGATCAGGAAACCCGACCGGATCCGGTTGTTGCGCATATGGGTATAGAGCCCGAAGGCCTGACCCGGCATGGCGCCGCTCCGTTGCCGCTCTCGAGCCGGTCAGAACTTCACAGTGGGGGCGACATCGAGCTGCGCGCGTGCTTGCTCGCCGACATCGAAGAACTCCCGCGGGGTGAAACCCATCTGCGGCGCGAAGAACACGGCCGGAAAAGCCTGGATCGCAGCGTTGAACTCGCCGACGGCGTTATTGAAGAAGCGCCGCGCCGCCGCGAGCTTGTCCTCGACATTGCTGAGTTCGCTCTGGAGCTGCTGGAAATTGGCGCTTGCCTTGAGGTCGGGATAGGCCTCGGAAAGAGCGAGCAGGCGGCCCAGCGCGCCGGATAGCTGCTGTTCCGCGGCTGCCTGCGCTTGCGGGCCTTGGGCCGACAGGGCCGCGTTGCGTGCCTTGACGACCGCGTCGAAGGTCTCGCGCTCATGCGAGGCGTAACCCTTTACGGTCTCGACAAGGTTCGGGATCAGATCGTGGCGCTGCTTCAGCTGGACGTCGATATCGGCGAAGGCCTGGTTGACCCGCTGCCGCATCGCAACGAGCCCGTTATAGGTCATGACAAGATAGATGGCAGCGGCCGCAAGGAGCCCGAGAACGATCCAGCCCATGAATTTCTCCTCAGCGCCGGACAGCGCGGCGCGCAAGGTGGCATGAAGAGCAACTCTGGGGAAGCGGGGCCGGGCGCCGAGTTGTAAGGACCTTCTGTAATGGGCCTTTGATCGTCAAGTCCCTCTGAACGATATCTCGTCGCCAGGATCATGCTTCTGTCCGTGGTCAGTACGAAGACCGCCACACCATGCCATCAGATCCAGAGCCGACAGGTCAATCTAGGGGTGCGTGATTTGCC
>NZ_JBFTRC010000141.1:0-14883 GCF_056399325.1 Allobosea sp. 01N443 | reverse complement strand
GCCTCGCACAGCAGGGGCTGGTCGACATCCTGCCGCGCAAGGGCGTCGTCGTCACCGGCATCAACGCCATCGACATCATGGCTGCTCTGGATGCGCGAGAGGTGCTGGAGAGGCTGATCGCATCGGATGCGGCGAAGCGGGCGAGTCCGCGCGAGCGCATCGTCATCATCGAGAAGGCGCGCGCCATGCGCGTTGCAGCCGAGGCCGGCGATGCCAATGCCTATATGCGGCTCGACAAGGAGCTCGATGCGGCGGTCGCCGCCGCCGCACGCAGCCCCTATGCGACACGCGCCGTCGAACCGCTGCAGGCCCTGATCCGGCGCGCCTGGTACTATTTCGAGCGCGAGGACGATCTGGTGCCCGCGGCGGGGCATCATGTCGCCTTCGCCCAGGCCCTGGCAACGGAGGATCCTGCCGCGGCGAGTGCAGCCAGCGATGCCCTGATGCAGCACTTGCGCGCCGGCTTGCTGGCGACGCTCGGCCGCGACTGAGAATTGAGGGGCGCGCGCCATTGATATATCTATTTCGAGGGCCGTGGAGCCCATGACGGCATGACATTGCGGCTGTGCGCTGGCCATCGCGCCGGAAAATCCCTACATCAGCCGGCGAAGACCTCCATTCCTGCAGATCGGGCTGATGACCAAGACGTTCCAGGCCGTGCCCCATGTAACGGCCATTCCTGATGCGCCGGCCTTCCGTCAGGCAATGGCGCAGGTCACGAGCGCCGTGCATATCGTCACCACGCGGGGCACGACGGGCCGCGCGGGCCTGACTGCGACCTCGGTCGCCTCGGTGTCCGACGCGCCGCCGACCATGCTGGTCTGTGTCGACGGCATCAGCCGCACGCTCGCCGCGATCGAGGCGAGCGGGACTTTCTGCATCAACACGCTGGCGGGCGATGACGGGGATCTCGCCGAGATCTTTGCGCGGCGTCGGGGCATCGAAGGCGAGGCCCGTTTCGCGACGGCCGAGTGGACGACGCTCGTGACCGGAGCGCCGGCACTCGTCGGCTCGCTTGTCGCCTTCGACTGCAGGCTGATCGAGGTGCACCGTGTCGCGACCCACCGCATCCTGATCGGAGAGGTCGTGGCGATCGGCGGCCGGGGCCAGGGCAGCGGGCTGGTCTACCGGCGGCGCGGCTTCTCCGAGGTCTGAAGGGCCGTCAGACCTCTCCGGCTTCCTCGGCGACCTCGGCGAAGACGATGGCCGCTTCCTTGAAGGCGTGATTGGCGGCTGGCACGCCGGCATAGATCGCTGTCTGCATCAGCACTTCCTTGATCTCGTCGCGCGTCAATCCGTTGTTCAATGCGCCACGGACATGGATTCGGAACTCGCCCCAGGAGCCGAGCGCGGCTGCAATCGAAAGCACGATGAGCGAGCGCTCACGCTTGATCAGCCCCGGCCGGTTCCAGATGTCGTTCCAGGCGGTTCGGGTGATGAACTCCTGCCAGTCGCGGTTGAACTCGGTGACACCGGCACTGGCCTTGTCGACATAGGCCTCACCAAGCACGGCGCGGCGGGTCTTCATGCCATTGGCATAGCGGGTGGCGTCGTCCATGGCGGCCTCCTCAGGCGTTCAGGAAGTCGAGAACAGCCCGGCCGAAKGCCTCGGGCTGCTCGAGATTGGAGAGATGGGCGGCATCGAGCGTGACAAGCTCTGCACCGTGGATGGAATCGGCGATCTGCTGGCCGACGGCGGGCGGTGTGGCCGGGTCGAGCGCGCCGACAATCACCAGCACGGGCAGGACGATTGCCGAGATCGCCTCGCGCTGATCCATGTCGCGGATCGCGGCGCAGCAGCCCGCATAGCCGAGCGGTGGCGTGGTCGTGAGCATCGCACTCACGGCCTCCAYGGTCTTTCCGTCGCGCTCGCGGAAACCCGGGCTGAACCAGCGTTCCAGCGTCGACTGCACCAGCGGCCCCATGCCATTGGCGCGGACATTGCGGATGCGGCCGTTCCAGAGATCGGGCGGTCCCATCCGGGCGGAGGTGTTGGCCAGCACCACGCGGTGGAGCCGCCTGGGGGCATGGGTTGCGAGCCATTGCCCRACCATTCCGCCCATGGACACGCCGCACCAGTGCACCTTGTCCAGGCCGAAATGGTCCGTGATGCCGATCGCGTCGCCGGCGAGTTCGGCCAGCGAATAGGGCCGGTCTGGCGCCGTCGATTTGCCATGGCCGCGCGAGTCGTAGCGCAGGACGCGGAACTGCTTGGTCCATTCGGGAATCTGCGGATCCCACATGTGCAGATCGGTGCCGAGTGAGTTCGAGAGCATCAGGACAGGTGCGTCCTCAGGCCCGTCGAAGCGGATATTGAAGGGCTCGCCCCGGATGGTCTCGATCGGCATCGTCCTGTCTCTCCCTGGCCTATTGTACCGCGATGTTGCCGTCGCTGCTGATCAGAAGCGTCTTACCTGCAAGCGCCGCTTGCTGCGATGCGGGCAGCCGCAGAGCCGGCGGCGTCGGCCAACCCATCTCACGCGCGACGACGAGGCCGAGCAGCAGGATCGCATCGGGCGCATCCATCAGGATCGCCGCGGGCGCGTTCCCGGCATGGACGAGTTCGAGCAGCACGGCCGAGGCAGAGGACGAACCGATCGTGCCGGGCAGGGCGAGCACAGTGCCAGCGATGTTGCGGTCTCGCTCGGGATGGCGCGCATCGATGATCATGCCCGTGCGCGGATCGACGCCGCCCCAGAAGCTGATTGCTGCGCTGAGCGCCAGGCACTCGCCCTTCACGTCGCCGCCGGGGATCAGGATTTCGCCCTTCAAGACCATGTCCGGGGCTCCCTGACGAGGCGACCGGCGACGGCGCTCTCGACGCATTCGGAGAGCGAGCCGTAGGTCACGGCGTAGCCGGTATTGCCCGGTGCATATTGCGCGAACTTGCCGGAGTTCGTCATCAGCACCGCGCCTTCGATCTCGGGCAGGATCGGCGTCACCACCACGCAGGTATCGACGACGAAGATGACGCCGGCGGCTTCCAGGCGCTTGCGGCGCCCCTGCGCTTCCAGAGGTTGGAGCACGTGGCGACCGGTATTGGCGTAAAGCGGGCGAGAGAGCGTGCGGTCCGCGAGCAGGTTTTCCAGCTCACCCATCTCCTTCAGGGAAAGGTGTGGCGAGCCGATCGCGACTGCGTCGATACGGTCGGTGGTGCCTGCCGTGGAGAGCCGCGCAAGGGTCGCCTGCACCTCCAGATGCGTCAGCACGATGCGCTGTTTCGGGGGGCGGTCCCCGAGTGCCGTGGCGAGATCAGGAGCTTCGGGCGTGACACCGGCGACATGAAACAAGCCGACGCCTCCGGTCGAGGCAGCAGCCGCACCGAGCGCCTTTAGACGGTCCTCGGTCGTACAATCCTGAAGCCCCTCAATGACGACGACCGTGCTCCCGGCAGCGCGTCCAAGAAAGGTGCCGAGCACGGGATAGAACACATCCGACCGGCGCAGCTCCTTCGAGAGCCCTCCGACGTCGAGCAGCAACTCCGCGACACGGTTCTCGGCGCGGTGGAGGCCGTAATCCGGGGCGCGCCCGGCAATCGCGCAGGCGATGTCGAGGAAATCGCCATAGCGGTTGGTGCGCGCGCCCAGCACCGAGTTGCAGAAGACGACGGCATTCGACTCGCCCCAGGCGACGTCGCTGCCCTGTGCGGGGCGGTGTCCGGCCTGGTAGGGCGCACAGGTCCAGCTCGGTTCGCAGCCCATCGCCTCATAGGCGCGCATCATGCGGGCCGCCATATCGCGCTGATGTGCGGCGAGGCGGATCACGGCACAGCCGGCGGGGGCGAGGGAGCCGACATTCAGCGTCGCCCGCACAGCGACCCTGGCGCCGCCCTCGACCAGTTTCTCCGCGAAGAGCGTGCCGGAATCACCGTGGTAGAGCGCGCCGTCGATATGGGCCGAGGCAACGGGTATCAACCTCCGTGCACCCATCAGGCGAGCGGCTTCGGCGACGATACGCAAGGCCATCGCTGAGCCACCGCCTCGCGCGCCGGAGGCAATCGCCCGCTCCTCGTCGGTCAGTTGCAGCATGTCAGTCCATATACTCGCGCTCTTCTTCGTAGAGCGCGAGTATCCGGTCGATGATGCAGTCGCTCGCTCCGCGATAGGTCGCCGGATCGAACAAGATGTCGAGTTCGTTTTCACCAAGGCGGCCGGCGAGCGCCGGATGCTCGGCGAGAATGGACTTGAGATGCCTGCCGCTGGCCACGCAGTCGCGGCTTGCCTCCTCGAGCAGGTGATGCGCCTCGGCCCGGCCGATCGACGCCGCAAGCGCGAGCGAAACCCGCTCGGCCATGACCAGGCCGTGGGTGAGCTCGAGATTCTGCCGCATCCGTTCCGGAAAGACCTGCAGGCCCTCGATCAGCGCCACACTTTGATGGAGTGCCGTACCGGCGATGATGAAGAGTTCGGCAAGCGTGCGCCATTCGGCATGCCAGCCGCCCATGGCGCGCTCGTGCTCCTGCGGCATCGCTGCGAGCATGGTCGAGACCAGCCCCGGAGCGCGCTTCGCTCCGGCGAGGATCAGCGTGCACAGCACCGGGTTGCGCTTGTGCGGCATGGCGGAGGAGCCGCCCTTTCCGGGCGCTTCCGGCTCGGCCAGTTCGCCGATTTCGGTCTGCGCCATCAGCGCCGTGTCCTGGGCGATCTTGCCGAGATGCCCCAGGACGATGCCAAGCGCGGCCGCGATCCGCGCCGGCCGGTGCCGCTCCGTGTGCCAGGGCGTCAGGACTGCGCCGATCGCCGGCATCGTCCTGCAGAAATTCTGGAGCACGGCTTCAGCCTTGTCGCCGAGCGAGGCCAGGGTCCCGGCTGCTCCGCCCAACTGATGCGAAGCCTGGCCGTAGATCATGAAATCGTCATGGAAGCGAACGATCGGCCCAAGCCACTGCGCCACCTTGACGCCGAAGCTGATCGGCACGGCATGCTGGAGGAAGGTGCGCCCGATCATCGGAGTGTTTCGATGGCGCTTCGTCAGTTCGGCGAGGGCGTGGGCGAGACGGGCGGAGCGCCGGAGGATCAGCCGGTAGGCCGTGCGATATTGCTGGGCCTGGCCGGAATCGATCACATCCTGGCTGGTTGCGCCATAATGCACCCATTTGGCCGCTTCCGGATCGACCGCAGCGACCTGGGCGGTCAATTGCTTGACCAGCGGGATTGCGGGGTTGCCTGCAAGAGTCGCGGCCCTGCCGATGGCGCCGATGTCATAAAGCTCGGCCTTGCAGGCCGCCGCGATCACGTCGGCGGCGGCCGCGGGGATGACGTCGGCGGCCGCTTCGGCGCGAGCGAGCGCGGCCTCGAAATCCAGCATGCCTTGCAGAAGTGCCCGGTCTTCGAACAGGCTTGCCATCTCGTGATCGGCGAAGAGCTCGCCATAGAGACCGGGCAGGTCAGTCATGGCGGCTCCGCGTGTTCGGAAATGCGTGGCGCAATGCAGGCTCGCTCCCCTTGTCTAGGCTGGCGCTTTCCGATCAAGGATAGACCAATGGGTCCTTGGATAGACCCGAGGCGCGCTCGCCCGCAATATGGGCCGTTCGGCGCAGCCAAGATGGAGGAGTGACGCCGTGGCGATGACGATGAATGGCGAGGTCACCTTACCCGCCAGCAAGGATGTGGTCTGGGCAAAGCTCAACGATGCCGAGGTGCTGAAGGCCTGCATTCCCGGCTGCGAACAGCTTACCAAGGACGACGATACGCATTTCTCGGCGGTGGTGAAGGTCAAGCTCGGGCCGGTGAAGGCGACCTTCCGCGGCAAGGTCGAGCTTGCCGATCTCGATCCGCCGAATGGCTACCGGATCGCGGGCGAGGGCGAGGGCGGGATCGCCGGATTCGCCAAGGGCGGCGCCAAGGTCGTGCTCAGTGACGCGGAAGCAGGGCAGACATTGCTGAGTTACGAGGTCGAGGCGCAGGTCGGCGGCAAGCTGATGCAGCTTGGATCCCGACTGATCGATTCGGTCTCGAAGAAGCTTGCCGACGAATTCTTTGCGAATTTCGCCAAGGCGGTCAGCGAAGRCTGAGCGCGCCCAAAGCATCGGCCCGAAACGTGGATGCGGTTCTCGGAAAATCCGATGCAAACGCAGGAGGTTAGATCACCGAACCGGATACACTATCCGGTTCGGTGATCTACGAGGCCTTGCGCAGCGACGCGAGAGCCTCGCTGACGGACGCTTCCGCCGCTCCGATCTGGAGCGCGATGTCCGACGCGGCTGTGTTGGCACGCTGGAGCGCTCTTGCCGTCGTGGCAAGTCCGTCATTGACGGCGGTCGCACTGGCGATGGCTTCGTCGGAGCTGTTTGCGACCTCGGCCGCATCGCGGGCGATGCTGGTCGTGACGAAGCTTTGCTGGGCGACGGCATCCGAGATCGCTTCGGAATCGCCCCTGATCTCACCAATCGTCTTGCCGATCGACGCAGAGCGGACGCCGCAGACCTCGGCACTGGCGGCCAGTTCGGCGATCTGCCGGGCAATATCCTGCGTCGCGCTGGCGGTCTGGGTCGCCAGCGATTTCACTTCGGAGGCGACGACCGCGAAGCCTYGGCCAGCCTCCCCGGCGCGTGCGGCCTCGATGGTTGCGTTCAGCGCGAGCAGATTGGTCTGTGCCGCGATATCGGCGATGAGCCCGACTACGGTACCGATGCTGCCGGTGACCTCGCGCAGCCTTGCGACGGCCGAATTCATCGCCTCCGCGTCGTCGACGGCCCGATTGGCAATCGCGAGGCTTTGCCGGGCGCGGTGTCCGATCTCGGCGATATTGGCCGACATCTCTTCTGTGGCGGCCGCCGTCTGGATCGCCTTTTCGCGCACGAGGGCGGAGGCGTGGGCGAGGCTACCGATCTGATTCTTGATGAAGCTGGTGGCTTCGGTCGTCTCGAACGAGGTCGAGACGAACTGCTCGACCGCGCCGCTGATCGTCGTATCGAGCTGCCCGATGCGGGACTTCATCAGCGCAGCGGCGTTGTCGAGGGCCTGTCCGCGCCGTTCGGCCTCGCCAGCCTCGATCTGCTGATCGATCGTGATCGCGGTATTGATGTCGTAGGTCAGGATCCGCTCGATGATGTAGAGATCGCGGCCCACCTTCTTCGGCGACAGGACAAGGCGCCAACGGCTGGCGACCGAGATCGCCTGGTACAATGCGAAGGCGATCGAGACCCGTGGGCGTGGACCGACCTTGGCCACGCGCTCCAGCACACATAAGCGCTCGATCGAATTGCAATAGGCTTCGCCGAACTCTCCATCGAACAGCTGCTTGAAATGTGCGGCTTCGGCCGGATAGAGCGTTTCGGCGACGGGCTCTACCGTGCTGCGCAGGGGCGCATGGATCACGAAGGCACGGGCAAAATCCTTGGCAACGAGGCCCTCGATCACACGGTCCACAATGGAGCGATAGCTTCGCAGGCGCTCGCGCTGGGCCTCGTCGAAGCCGATGGCGCGCAGGCGCCGCTGGATTTGATCAGAGATGGTCGACACCGACACGTTCATGATCCCGAGCAAGGCTTCGATAGCGATCAGCAAAGCTGTGATCTCCGGCGTTAACATTCTGCGAATGCAGGCCGTTCTCGCGCGCGTTTTCGTACGCGTGTGTTTGTTGCAGTGCAGCGTTGATGCTTGGCGAAAACAGCACTCAAAGTCCGCAAAATCGCCGCTTCATCTTGTTGCCATCGCGCTTGACCGCGCAAAATCCCGGGTCCACATTCCGTTTCGAGCTGTTCCAAGAAAAAACTGCCTGATGAGGCTAGAGGTTTCGCGAACGGCTCCGGCTCCGGATTTCAGTGGCTGGGAGGGTCACTGGCCGGGCGCCGGACGTAGGGTCCCAGGAGATGTGCTCATGGCCACGGTTTCGTTGACGGTGAACGGCAAGGCCGTCACCGCGAATGTTGATCCTCGCACCCTGCTGGTGCAGCTCCTGCGCGAGAACCTACGACTGACCGGTACGCATGTCGGCTGCGACACCAGCCAGTGCGGTGCCTGTGTCGTCCATCTCGACGGCAAAGCCGTGAAGTCCTGTACGACGCTTGCTCTTTCGGTCGATGGCGCCACGGTGACGACGATCGAAGGGCTCGCCGTGAACGGCGTGCTGCATCCGATGCAGGAGGCATTTCGCGAGCATCACGGCCTGCAATGCGGCTACTGCACTCCAGGCATGATCATGGCTGCGGTCGATATGGTGAGCCGTCGTGGCCATTCGCTCGATGAAGCGACGATCCGTGATGATCTCGATGGCAATATCTGTCGGTGCACGGGCTACCACAACATCGTCAAGGCGATCGCTGCCGGGGCGGAGGCGATGGGCAAGGCGGCGACGCCGACGCGCAAGGCTGCCGAGTGACGCCTTCGGCCGGCGCGCTCCCGCGCAGGCCGGTTCTCAAGCCATGAGGCGTCCGCCAGAGGCGCTGTGCGAGGAGGGAACACCATGTCCGCAACCGGAATCGGCGCCGCTGTCCGCCGCAAGGAAGATCACCGTTTCATCACCGGCCAGGGCCGCTACACCGACGACATCAACAGGCCTGGCCAGACCTACGCCTATTTCCTGCGTTCGCCGCATGCCCATGCCACGCTCAACAGGATCGACGCCAAGGCCGCGGCGACGATGCCGGGCGTGCTTGGGATCTATACAGGCGAGGATCTTGCCGCCGATAAGATCGGTGGGCTGATCTGCGGCTGGATGATCCATAACAAGGACGGTTCGCCGATGCGGGCCGGCCCGCATCCGGCGCTGGCTCAGGGCAAGGTCCGCTATGTCGGCGACCATGTCGCGGTCGTGGTGGCCGAGACGCTGGCGCAGGCCAGGGACGCGGCCGAGGCGATCAGCGTCGATTACGGCGTGCTGCCGGCGGTGGTCGACACGGCGAGTGCTGCGAGCTCGAAGACCCAGGTCCATGCCGAGTCTACCGACAACACGGTCTTTAACTGGCATCTCGGCGACAAGGCTGCGACCGAAAAGGCGTTCAAGGCGGCCAAGCACGTCACGAAGCTCGACCTCGTCAATAACCGCCTGGTGCCGAACCCGATGGAGCCGCGCGCGGCCGTCGGCGATTACGACCAGGGCGAGGGCGCCTTCACGCTCTACACCACCAGCCAAAACCCGCATGTCGCGCGGCTCGTCCTTTCCGCCTTCATCGGCATTGCGCCGGAGAACAAGCTGCGTGTCGTCGCGCCGGATGTCGGCGGCGGCTTCGGCTCCAAGATCTTCATCTATGCCGAGGAGACGGTTTGCGTCTGGGCTGCGAAGAAGGTGGGCCGGCCGGTGAAATGGACCTCGGACCGTACCGAGGCCTTCCTCTCCGATGCGCATGGGCGCGACCATGTCACCCATGCCGAGCTCGCGACCGACGCTGATGGCAAGATGATCGGCATGCGGGTGAAGACGACGGCCAATCTCGGCGCCTACCTTTCGACCTTTTCGTCCTCGGTGCCGACCTATCTCTACGCCCCGTTGCTGTCGGGCCAGTACGATATCCCGGCGATCTATTGCGAGGTCGATGCGGTCTACACCAACACGGCTCCGGTCGATGCCTATCGAGGCGCCGGCCGGCCGGAGGCGACCTTCGTGGTCGAGCGCCTGGTCGAGATTGCGGCGCGCGAACTCGGCAAGGATCCAGCCAAGTTCCGGATGCAGAACTACATCAAGAAGTTCCCGCATCAGACGCCGGTGATCATGATGTACGACACCGGCAACTATGCTGCCTCGATGAAGAAGGCGCTGGAGATCATCGACTACAAGGGGCTCGCCAAGCGCAAGCGCGACTCGGCCCGCAACGGCAAGCTGCGTGGCATCGGCTTCTCCTCCTATATCGAGGCCTGCGGTATCGCACCGTCGGCTGCGGTCGGCTCGCTGGGGGCTGGCGTCGGCCTGTGGGAATCGGCGGAGGTGCGGGTCAACCCCGTTGGGACCGTCGAGGTGCTGACCGGCTCGCACAGCCACGGCCAGGGCCATGAGACGACCTTTGCCCAGCTCGTCAGCGACCGGCTCGGCATCCCGATCGAGAATGTCTCGATCATCCATGGCGACACCGACAAGGTGCAGATGGGCATGGGTACCTACGGCTCCCGTTCGGGCGCGGTCGGCATGTCCGCGATCGCCAAGGYTGTCGACAAGGTCATCGCCAAGGGCAAGAAGGTCGCGGCCTATGTGCTCGAGGCGGACGAGGCCGATATCGATTTCAAGGATGGCAACTTCCACGTGAAGGGCACGGACAAGACGCTCGATTTCGGCTCCTGTGCGCTGCAGGCTTACATCGCCCACAAGTTCAATGGGCAGGATCTCGAGCCGGGGCTGAAGGAAGGCGCGTTCTACGATCCGACGAACTTCACCTTCCCGGCCGGTGTCCATATCTGCGAGGTCGAGATCGATCCCGAGACCGGCATCACCAGGATCGAGCGCTGGGCGGCCGTCGACGATTTCGGCATCGTGATCAACCCGATGATCGTCGAGGGCCAGGTCCATGGCGGCATTGCCCAGGGCGTCGGCCAGGCGCTGCTCGAAGGGGCGCGCTACAATCAGGACGGCCAGCTCGTGACTGCGAGCTTCATGGATTACTGCATGCCGCGTGCGGACGATCTGCCGTCCTTCGATGTCGGCATGACGGTGACGCCGTGCCCGTCCAACCCGCTGGGCATCAAGGGCTGCGGCGAGGCGGGCGCGATTGCCTCGCCGCCGGCCGTGATCAACGCCATCACCGATGCGCTCGGCCATGAGGAGGTCACCATGCCGGCAACGCCGCAGGTGGTCTGGCGCGCAGCGCAGAAGAGCATCAAGCGAATGGCCGCCGAGTGATCTGAAAGGACAACACGATGTACGCTTTCACCTATCATCGCCCGGCCACGGCCCGCCAGGCCGCTGGCCTCCTCGCCAAGAAGGAGGATGCCAAGCTGCTGGCCGGCGGGCACACCCTGCTGCCGACCATGAAGCAGCGCCTCGCGTCGCCGACACACCTCGTCGATCTCGGCGGTTGCGCCGATCTCAGGGGCATCGAGCGCAAGGGGCGCAATGTCGTTATCGGTGCGATGACGACCCATGCCGAAGTGGCGGACTCGGCTGTCGTCCGGGAGGCGATCCCAGCGCTGGCCTATCTCGCCTCGCATATTGGCGACCCGCATGTGCGCCATCGCGGCACGATTGGCGGCTCTGTCGCCAATAACGACCCGGCGGCGGATTATCCGGCGGCGCTCATGGCGCTCGGCGCCACCATTGTCACCAACAAGCGCAAGCTCACGGCCGGAGAGTTCTTCACCGGCCTCTACGAGACGGCGCTGGAGGAGGGCGAGATCGTTGTCAGGATCTCCTTCCCGCTGGTGTCGAAGGCAGGCTACGCCAAGTTCCGCAACCCGGCTTCCCGCTATGCACTGGTCGGCGTCTTCGTGGCCAAGCGGGGCTCGGAGGTCAGTGTCGCGGTGACGGGCGCCGGCGAAGGCGGCGTTTTCCGCTGGCCGGAGGCCGAGGCCGCTTTGAAGGCCCGGTTCGCTGCGAAATCTCTCGATGGCATCAAGCACACGGCCAAGGGCAYCAATGCCGACATGCATGCCGATGCCGAGTATCGGGCCCATCTGATTGGCGTGATGGCACGGGAAGCAGTTGCCAGGGCGACGGGCAAATAGCCGAAGCCGATTGACCTGCGACGGAATCCTCCCCCACACAGGGGAGGATTTTTGCTGATTGGCTGGTTGCGAGCGGAACATGGACAAGATGGTCATCACGGCGCCCGAAGCGCCCGAAGCAGCCGGCGGCTATGCCCAGGCCCTGCTGGTTTCCGGCGCGAGCCGACAGCTCTACATCAGCGGGCAGATTCCGAGCACGCGCGATGGAACTGTGCCGGAGAGCTTTGCCGAGCAATCGCGGTTGGTCTGGCGCAATATCGAGGCCCAGTTGCACGCTGCCGGCATGACGCTCGACAACCTCGTCAAGGTCACGACCTTTCTGTCCGATCGCCGCTTTGCCGCGGAGAGCCGGCAGTCGCGCAAGGAGATCCTCGGCGACCGGAAGGTTGCGCTCTCCGTCGTCATCGCTGGGATCTTCGACGAGGCTTGGCTTCTCGAGATCGAGGCCATAGCTGCCGCCTGACCGGCTCTGTTCTTTTGTCGCGAGAAGCCCTTGAAAACTCCCGGTTCCATCGACGCCACGCTTTCTCTCCTGCAATCGCAGGGCTATGTCGCCGATCGGGCGCTGGCGACTGTGCTCTATCTGGCTCTGCGCATGAAGCGACCGCTGCTGCTGGAGGGCGAGGCCGGCACGGGGAAGACCGAGATTGCCAAGGTGCTGGCGGCCGCGCTCGGGCGGCGCCTGATCCGGCTGCAATGCTATGAGGGGCTCGATCTCGCCTCCGCAGTCTATGAGTGGAACTATGCGGGCCAGATGATGGCGATCCGTCTCGCGGAGGCGGGTGGCGCTGCGGGGGATCGTGCCCGACTCGAATCCGACATCTTCTCGGAGCGCTATCTGGTCAAGCGCCCGCTCTTGCAGGCGCTGGAGCCGCAGGAGGGCGGGGCGCCAATCCTGCTGATCGACGAACTCGACCGCACCGACGAGGCCTTCGAGGCCTTCTTGCTCGAGGTGCTGGCCGACGCGCAGGTGACGATTCCCGAGCTTGGCACGATCAAGGCGGCGGAGCCGCCGATCGTGATCCTGACCTCGAACCGTACACGCGAGATCCACGACGCGTTGAAGCGCCGTTGCCTCTACCACTGGGTCGGCTACCCCGACACGGCTCGCGAGCTTGCCATCCTGAAAGCGCGCGCACCGGAGGCCCCGGCCAAGCTGGCAAAGCAGGTCGTCGCCTTCGTGCAGGCGATCCGCAAGGAGGAGCTGTTCAAGGCGCCGGGCGTCGCCGAGACACTCGATTGGGCAAGTGCGCTGGTCGAACTCGACGCAGTCGCGCTTGACCCCGCGATCGTCTCGGACACGCTGGGGGCGCTGCTCAAGTACCAGGACGACATCCAGGCGATGCAGGGCTCGAAGGTGAAGGAACTGCTGGACCAGGTGAAGGCCGACGTGCGGGGATAGGCGCGCCTGCCGTGAGGACAGGCCTTGTGTACCGACCCAGGTCTTTCCTCTCATTCGCGTCGCAGCAGGTGGATGCGCGGGACCGGCCCGCGCATGATGGAGCAAGCGATGAACGACGACATCAAGGCGATCGAAGCCGCTACCTGGACTTATCTCGACGGGCTCTATGAGGGCGATGTCGGCAAGCTGAGCCAGATCTTTCATCCAACAAGCGCACTGACCCAATCGCTCCACGGCGAACTGAAGATCGTGCCGCGCGCCGAGTGGTTCGAGGCCGTGCGCAATCGCCAGTCTCCGAAGGCTGCTGGGATGGAGCGCAGCGACCATATCCTGACCATCGATCTCGTGGGCCCGGCCCTGGCTCTGGTGAAGCTAAAATGCCAGATGCCGCCGCGCTATTTCACGGATCTGCTCTCCTTCGTAAAAGTCGACGGCAAATGGGTCATTGCGCAGAAGGTCTTCATGACCGAGACCGCAGCGTGATCGCGCGGCAAGCCCTGGCCGGCGATCCGCGTCTACCATGACGGTGAGAACCTCGTGACCGGCAAGCTGCCTGAGAACATCGTCTATTTCGCGCGGGCGCTGCGCATCGCCGGTGTGCCCGTTGGTGCGGGGGCGGTGGTCGAGGCCGTCGAGGCGCTGGCGGATGGTGCGCTCGGTGCACGCGACGACGTTTACTGGGCGCTGCATGCGATCTTCGTGAAGCGGCACGAGGACAGCGTGATCTACGACCAGGCCTTTCGTCTGTTCTGGCGGCGGCGCAATCTGATCGAGAAGATCATGGCGCAAATGTCCCCCGTCTCTCCGGGGGCGGATAGTCAGCCGGAGAAGGCGGAAGCGGGTGCGTTGCGGGTCGCTGAAGCATTTGCTCCGCCGCGAGACGAGCGTGACGAACCCCCGGTCGAACTGACCGAGCTTTCGGCGCGCCTGACCGTCTCCGATCGCGAAATGCTGAAGTCACGCGACTTCGCCCAGATGAGTGCGGCGGAGATCGCCAAGGCCAAGCAGCTGATGTCCGAGCTGCGCCTGCCGCGGGATACCGTGCCGACGCGGCGTTTCCAGGCATCGCATGTCGGCGCGCGCATCGACCCACGCCGCACCTTCCGGCGTTCGCTCAGGGGGGGAGGCGGCTCGATCGACCTCGCATTTCGCGAGCGCGCCGAGATCCATCCCCCGGTGGTCGCGCTCGTCGATATCTCGGGCTCGATGGCAGAGTATTCGCGCATCTTTCTGCATTTCCTGCACGCGATCACGGAGAAGCGCCGCCGGGTGCATTCCTTCGTCTTCGGCACGCGCTTGACCAATGTCACGCGGGGCCTGAGGGCGCGGGACCCTGACGAGGCGCTGGCCCTTGCCGGCAGGGCAGCGCCGGACTGGGAAGGTGGCACCCGCATTGCCGATGCCCTGCACAGCTTCAATCGCGTCTGGTCGCGGCGCGTGCTTTCGGGCGGGGCGATCGTGCTGCTTTTCACCGACGGGCTGGAGCGACATCTCGATGGCGAGCTCGCCTTCGAGATGGACCGGCTGCACCGCTCCTGCCGCCAGCTCGTCTGGCTCAATCCGCTGCTGCGCTTCGATGCCTTTCAGGCGCGGGCCAGCGGCATCCGGGCGATGCTGCCGCATGTCGATTCGTTCAGGCCGATTCACAACCTCGCGGCGATGGCTGATCTCTGCGCCGCACTCTCGCCGGACGCAGACCGGAGAAGTGATCCACGCCTGTGGTTGAAGAAGGCGGGCTAGGTGTTTAGTCCCGGCATTTGATGGATTGGATCGAGCCTGAATCGTTCTGGCTCTGAAGTCCAGCATTTGCAGATGAACTCGTAGGGTGTGAGCCCCCTAAGGGTCTTCAGCCGGCGGCCGAAATTGTAGGCGGCAACGAAGTCTGTGAGG
>NZ_JBFTRC010000140.1:0-14954 GCF_056399325.1 Allobosea sp. 01N443 | reverse complement strand
GCCGCAAACGATATCGGTCTGAGATCAGAGCTGGACGAGAATCTTCCGGAGATCCCGGCCGATGCCATCCAGATTCAGCAGGTGATCCTCAACATCACCATCAACGCGCTCGATGCCATCATCGGCCATGGCAGTTCTCGAAGAGATATCATCGTAAAGAGTGCATTTCACGGACGAGGCATCGTCGAGATATCCATCATCAACTACGGACCGAAAGTCCCGCCTCAGTCGTTGTCGAGAATTTTCGACGAGTACTACACCACCAAAGCCGATGGAATGGGGCTCGGCCTGGCGATCAGCAGGAAGATCATTCTCGCCCATCGCGGGCGGATCTGGGTGGACAACCGCGATGATGGCGGTGTTGCCTTCCACATCCATCTCCCCGCCATGAAGACATGAAGCGCCTCCATGCCAGCCAATATCTATCTGGTCGATGACGACATCTCCTTCAGGACCGCAATGGTTCGCTTGCTCGAAGCCTCCGGCTTCCAGACGAAATCATACGGGACCGGAGCCGAGCTCCTGGACCAGCTTCCCGACGAAGGAACGGACGGCTGCATTCTGCTCGACGTCGATATTCCAGGCGTGAGCGGCCCTGATCTTCAGCTCCGCCTCAATGCGGCCGGATCGCGATTGCCCGTGATCTTCCTCACCGGTCATGGCGACATTCCAACCAGTGTCCGCACGATCAAGGCCGGCGCAGAGGATTTCCTGACGAAGCCGGTCACCAAGGACGTGCTGTTCGATGCGATAAACCGGGCGCTCGCACGCTGTCGCCGCACCAGGCACAATGACGATGGTGCTGTATCGCGAGCGCTCCGGCTCGGCAGCCTCACCCCGCGGGAACGCGAGGTCTTCGCTCTTGTGGCGCGAGGCCGGATGAACAAGCAGATCGCCTACGAACTCGGAACCACCATTCGCACCGTCAAGGCTCACCGGCACAATGTGATGGAAAAGATGGCCGCACGCTCGATAGCCGAGCTTGTCCTCTCCGCGGAGCAACTGGGCCTTATCTCGTAGCAATGACTTGCGATCAGTCGGGCAGAGCCAGCCAGCCTTGCATCATGTCCGTGCAGTTCGATTGCCACCGCAACAAACCAATGGGAACCTGGCGCCTGACAAAACGGCGTGTTTCCCGGAGATTCGTCAGCGTTCTGGAGCCGTTTTGAAAGAAGGGTTGGACCACGATGACAACCGACCCCCTAGCGAGTGGCTACAACCCGCATCCGGCAAAGGGCCTGAAGACCCCGAGGGCTGCCGCCGCCGCCGGGATCCTTTTTTCGGTGCTGCTGCTTACCTCGCTTTTTCTGATCCTCGACACCGTGCGGCTGGACCCGCGAGACCCTGGCGACTGGCTGGGTCCGCAATCCTGGAAAGTGTCGCTCGCGCTCAACCTGATCCCGTTCGCGGGCATCGCGTTCCTGTGGTTCGTCGGTGTCCTCCGCGACCGGATGGGGGCGGCCGAAGACAAGTTGTTTGCGACGGTCTTTCTCGGAAGCGGTCTTCTGTTCATCGGCCTGCTCTTCGTCTCCGCTTCTTCGGTCGGAGCCATCCTCATCGCCTATTCCGCGCTTCCCAGGGACCTGCCGGGATCGATGACCTTCATGCTTGCGCGGTCGCTCGCCTATCACCTGACCAGCATCTACGCCCTGAAAATGGCGGGCGTTTTCCTGATGACGGCCTCGACGATCGTCCTGCGCACCGGAATTGCCGCACGCGCAACGGCGATCACAGGGTATATCGCCGCCGCCATCATCCTGATCGGCAGCCAATTCCTGGATTGGACCGTGATCWTCTTCCCGGTCTGGGTCTTCATCGTCAGCGTCGACATCCTCATTCGGGAGGCCCGCTCGCGGCCGGCCGGTTAGATCATCGAACCGGAAACCGTATCCGGTCCGATAATCTAACCTTTTGTGTTTGCATCGGCTTTCCCAAAAACCGGAATCCACTTTTCGGGCCGATGCCTTAGCCTGCTGGAATGACGCGGCGCTCGGCTTCAAAGGCGCCGACGGCATCCTGAAGCTCGTCGAAAATCAACCCTGGCCCAATCGCATCGAGAAAACCCGATCGCCTGAGGATGTCCATCGGATCCCGGTGCAGCTCCGCGACGGCCAGCGTCACGCCGCGCTCTGCAAGCCACCCCTGCAGCTCACCGAGCATGACCGCAGCAGTTGAATCGATCTGGGCGATCGCGCTGGCGTCGATCACGAGCCAGCGCGTCCCCGGCGGTGCCGCATCGACGATACCCTCGATCCGGGCTTTGACGTATTCGGCATTGAAGAACAGCACGCTGCCCTGAACCAGGTAGATCACCAGCCCTGGAACGGGCCGCGCCTCCTGTACCCGATGAAGTTTGTAGAAGCCCGGCCTGCCGGCAGCGCGCCCGAGCAAGGCATCGCGCGGTCGCATGTCCTTGAGCAGCAGATGAAGCAGGGTCCCAGCAATGGCGATCACCACGCCGCTCAACACCCCCAGGCTGATCGCTCCCCACATGCTGATCAGCGCAAAGACGAACTCGACCCGGCTGATGCGCCAGGTTTCCCTCAAGCCGGAAATGTCGATGAGATTCAACGCCGCTGCGACCAGAATGGCGCCCAGCGCCGGCACCGGCAGCACGCGCAGCGCCTGATTGAGGTAGAGCAGCAGCGCCGTCAGCGCGCCGGCCGCAACCAGCCCGGCCAGTTGCGATCGTGCTCCGGCAGCCAGGTTTATCGCTGTACGCGAATCCGAGATGGTGACCGGAAAGCCGCTGAACAATCCCGATGCGATATTGGCCGCGCCGATGCCGACGAGCTCGCGGTTGGYATCGATCGGAAAATTGCCGCGCACCCCGAAGCTGCGCGCACTGACGAGCCCGGCGCTGACGCCGACGAGCCAGACGGCCCCGGCGCCGAGCACGAGTTCGCGCAGCGGCAAGGCAGCCCCGGTGGGAAACGACAGGGCCGGGAGTGTGTTTGGCAGGCGGCCGACGACCTTGATACCCATCGCCTCGAAATTGAACAGATGGGAGGCGATGGCTGCAACGACGACGACGACGAGAGGCCCCGGGATCGGAAAGCGCAGGCGTGGCAGGATCAGCAGAAGCGCCAGCATCGCCGCTCCCAGCGTCACCGATGGCCAATGGATCAGATCCGATCTTCGCAACAGTTCCAGGACTGGGGCCAGCAAGCCGTCGGCGTCGATCTTCACGCCGGTCAGCCGACCGATCTGGCCCACCATGATCGATATCGAGATGCCGCTGATGAATCCGATCAGGATCGGCCGGGACAGGAAGGCCGCGATGGCGCCGAGGCCGACCGTGCTGGCAAGAAGGCTGAGGATGCCGACAGCCAATGCAAGCGCCGCAGCAGTGGCGACCCGCTCCTCGGGAGAGCCGGCAGGCATCGCGGCCATGACCGCGGCAAGAACCGTCATCGTCGCCGCATCGGGGCCAAGCATGAGCTTTTGGGAGGGCCCGAAGAGCGCATAGCCGACGAGCGGCAGGATGCTCGCATAGATCCCCACCTCGACGGGCAGCCCTGCGATCGCGGGATAGGCAATGGCGCTCGGGATCGCGACCGCCGCCACCGCCAGGCCTGCGGTCACGTCAAAGCGCAGCCAGTCGGGCGAGAAGCCAGAGAAGCCGCTCAGGATTGGAAGGCGACCGAACATCATTGCTTCCTTGCGCCTTGTCCGGCGAGCCCAGCGGCGCAGGCTATGCCAGGCCGGAATCCTCTCCCTCGTCGAAGTCGAGATCAGAACGCTCCAGCCTGGAGCGGGCAGCCGCCGCGCTATCCGTCACGTCCTTGGTGTCGGAAGCGCGGCAGAGCGCAGTTGCAAGGCCGGCGGCGAAGAGAATGCGGCTGCCGCCGCTATCCCCGCCCAGCACCTCCTCGACATAGCTCATGAGCAAGGCTTCACCGGTCCTGCGGTCATTGAGGTCGCCAAGGACGCGCTGGATTGTCTGGAGAGGCTCGATGAGGCTGGAGAAGCTTCGCCGGGCCAGAAGCGCACCGAAGGGGTCGATCATGTAGCGGAGCTTCTAGGCGCGAACGCGCGCCTCATGCTGTTCGGGTGGATCGAGCCGTTCGATGTGCCGGCAGCGCTTGAGGAAAGACTTCAGTCGCGGCCGAAGTTCGCGTCTCAGATAGCGCCCGATCGGCATCTGGAGCAGCTCGGCCTGTTGCGGCGTCGGCGAGGTTCGTGCCAGCGCGCCGAGCAGGTCGAGGCTGAGCTCCAGGGCTGCCGGCGACTTCAGATAGTCGATCGCCGTTTCACGAGCGTGCTCGCCCCGGGTTTCAAAGACCGCTCTCAGATCCGCAACGCCCGGGGCGCTGCCATAGCTGGCGCCGAGCGCTGCCAGGACGGTCTCGCAGAGGACATCGACCTCGCGGGATGCACCAAGAAACTGGGTCAGCCAGCGAAGCCGTGGCGAAAGGTCATTGTCACCTCGCCATTGCTGGGCCGGCTCGAACAATGAGGCGAGCGCCCGTATCCGGCGAATGCAGACCCGTGCTTGATGCAGCGCCTCGCCGCCGCCGCCCGCCGCGAGCAGGGCAAAGTTATCGAAGAGTCCGGTGAAGCAAGTGGAGAACGTGCTCTGGATGGCCTGTTCCGTGCTCATGCCCGGCGTGACATCGAAGGACAGTTCGCTGACGGCGCTCTGCGGGGAACCCGCGCTCAGCCGGAAGCCGCGCTCGCCCTTGGACGACAATACCGGCAGCGAGGGCACGATCGATGCCAGATCACGGGCACAGCTCAGGAGCGCAGTCGGCGTGCCGCTTGCGAGTTCGAGCTCGGCCTCGCAGATCGGCAGCGACCGGCCATCGCCCTGGATCTCTCCGATGTCGAGCGCCAGTTCCACCGTCGCATCGGGGCGCATGATGACGAAGGTCCTGCGCCTGACCTGCGTGCTGAAAACCGCTCGCAAGTTGCTCAGGTCGCGGTCGCCCAGCACATCGCACAGAGGCGTCCCTGCGAGCGTATCCTTCGACGGTGCATCGGTCGCGACGGCGCACTCCCACTCGCCGCGCATGATCGCTCCGGCGCCACTCGACTTGACCGTCTGGATGTTCTTCCGGCCGTCATGCCGGATGCGAAGCGAATAGCCCTTGCGCCGCAGCTTGAGCTTGGGGGTATCGAAGTAGACGGAGTGCAGGCGCCGTGTCCTGCCCTTCCCGCTTGTCCCCAACGCCTTGGCCGCCCGGGCATAGTGCTCGAGGTCCCCACTCATGGGAATGAGTTTCAGCTCGACCTCGCGATTGTCCGGCATCATCGGCCCCAAAGCCATTCCCGGTCGTGTCCGCCAGGTGGACTGCCATCAACTCTGCGGCACCGAAACCTTCTCCCAGGTCTTGTCGGGATCGTATGAGCGCATCCGCGTCGCGATCCGGCTGGTCYTGGGTCCCAGATCCTTCTGATACACCGTRCCYTCGTGGTTCACGATGAAGCTCATGACGCCGGAGKTGCCGTATTCGGCGGGATAGGCGAGCAGRGCGAAGCCGCCGATCATCTTGCYGCCGACGACATAGTCGAGGCTTCCRCCTGGYGCCGCGGCMCCCTGGCGCTTSAGGATCTTGTAGTAGTAGCCGTGATAGGGCGTCTTGCCCTGCCCGCCCTTGTAGCCTTCGCGCTCGGCCTGCGCGGCGAGAGCGCCMAGCGGACTGGCCTCTTCTCCTGCCCCGGTCGCCCAGAACAAGCCGTCGCGCTTCCCCGGGCGGCTCGCGACCCGCTGGGCATAGGAGCCTGGCCCGGCGCCGGTTCTGTCCTTGCTCGCATAGTCGTTCTGGGCGTCGACATAGGCCAGGCTGACCTGGATCGCATCGAGCTCATTGCGCCCGAGGCGCCTGAAMAGGATTTCCTTGCGCCCGGCCTCWGTGTCGAACCGCCACTCMCCGTCCTTGCGCAGGATCGGGATCGGGAACGGAAAGTCATTCTGACCAACGAGCAATGTCGCCTTGTCGCCGTCGACCGTGACCTGGTGCTTGGCCTGATAGGCGGAGAGAAAGCGCTCCCTGTCCGCCGCGTCGGCGACCTCGTCGCCGGAAAAGACGATGTCGCGCCCCTTGAGCCCGAGAACGCCGAGCATCGGGCCGGTCTCGCTGGTGCGGGCGGCTTCCACAAGGGCTGCGGCGGCCGCCTCGGGYGTCTTGAAGCGCTSTTGCGCGCTGGCTGCGGAGATCCCGGCCAAGGTGGCAGCCGCGATTGCGAGGCTCAGCCATCGCCGACGGATCCGGTTGAGGTGCATCATGGCAGCATACCTCCGGACATCTCCGGGACAGTGGCACGGCATAGTGCCGTCGCCGCACATTCATGGCGGATGGTTCCGGTCGGTACGTGCGAGCCGGATGCCAGCCATTGATCGTAGGTCTGGAACCGCACCCCGATGCGCTCGTAATAGACACGCAGGAAACCATCGGCGCCCCGTGTCACGGCGTCGGGCGCGACCTCCTGGACCTCCTGCGCCATCACGCCGACATAGCGCCTGTCGCTGCCCCGATAGGCAAACCGGTAGAAGCCGATGCCATTCCGAAGCCGGCCGAGCTCGACGATATGATCCTTGAGCGCGAYGTCGGAACGCCGCCCACCGCCGCCCCCRCGACCGCCGCCTCCACGCCCACCGCCGCCACCCATGCGCGCGCCACCGCCGCCGCCCATGCGTGCCCCGCCGCCGCCAAACCCGCCGCCYCCCGCTCTGGGWCCRCCGCCAAAYCCGCCGCCRCCCATCCGCGCTCCGGCATGAGCGAAGCTYGYCTGTCCGCGCTGGGATTGCAGATTGGCKGCCCTGCCGGGCTGCATGTTGCCGAAGGCATTGTCGCGGCGCGGMCCASCCGCCCGATTGACGTTGCCGCCGCCGGGRCGATTGGCCTGCGCCGGCCGCTGCGCCGGCCTTTGCGCRTTCGGRCGGTTCTGGCGYGCGCGGTCGGCGGTGGCAGGACGGTTCCCTGCYCCGCGATCGGGACGCGCTGCACCGGCGCCGGCATTGGGGCGATTGCCGGCATTGGGGCGGTCAGGCCGATTGGCCCCCTGCCCGCGATCCGGCCGGTTGCCAGCTCCGGTGTTGGGGCGATCGGGCCGGTCCGGGCGGGCCTGRTTTCCGTCCCGCCCGCGAAAGTCCATGCGKCCGTCGCTGCCCGGRCGCGAGGTGTTCGCAAACCGCTGCTGAACCTGCGAATTGCCGTATCTGACCCCTTGGCGATGCTGCGGATTGTGCTGCCAGTGCGTCACGCGATCGCGGTTGATATTGATGTTGTTGTTGTTCCAGTTGATGTTGCCGCCCCAATAGCCGCCGGTCGCCCAGCGGCCGAGCGCGTAGGCGGTACCGAAAGCGAGCCCGGTCGCAATGACTCCGGTCGCGATGTAGCCCGGGGCTGGAAAGTAATAGGGCGTGCTCTCGGGATAGGGCCAGGCGCCGTAGACGACGCCAGGATCATAATAGGGCACATAGATGGTGTCGGATGTGGCTGGCGCGATGGCGATGGTCTGCCTTGCGCCCTCCTGCTGCACCGTCACCGTCTGCTGCGTGCCCGAGGTGAGCTTCTTGTTCTCGTAGGCCCGCGACCTCATCCGCTGGACAGCGTCCATGACGTCGGTTTCCTGAGCGAGAACGGCATCGCCGAGCTTCTGCGTCCATTCCAGGTTCTTGCTCATCATCTGGAGCACCGACGGCGTGGCGACCAATGCCTTGATGCTATCGTCCCAGGCCTGTTTCTCCGCGGCCGCCTTGAGTGCGTCTCCCTTGAGCTTCTTGTTCTCGGCAGCCCAGCGCTCGGCCTGAACGACTTCGAGCGGATAGGTCGAGGCCATCAGCACCTGAGCCAGCAGGGTGTCCGGATAGAGCGCTATCGGGGCTAGCAGCGCGTCGAGCTGCGCTGTCGCGAGCAGGGTCTGGTCGACCGGCAGGGCCGCGGGCGTCAGCGCTGCACCTGTCGAAGGAGTGGGCGCCTGCGCCTGCGCTTGCGCGAGGGATTGAAGGGGGGGGGCCAGGGCCAATACGCCCGCCAGCACGAAACGGAGAATCATCGCGCTCTCCCGATATCCGCTCCCTCGGAGCGCTCGCACCACCCCAGGGTATTCTGCCGGAGGGGCGCGGCCAGTATCAGCACGGCCCCGGATGCCCAATTCGAACCGTCGCTAGCGCGGATTGCCCGGGGCGGTGCCATGGATGCGCTCCCACTCTCGCAGCGCCTCGAACGCCTCCTTGTTCGCACGGCCCTCCTCCATGGCTTTCGTCATGAGGCCGCTCTGCTTCATCATCTGGTTCTCGTAGATGAAATCCCACATGCAGCCATTGATCTTGTTGCATGAGTTCGGTGTTCCGACGGTCTGCGCGGTAGCAGATGCGACAAGAACCGCGGCGGCCATTACGATGGACGCTGCAAGGGTGATCAGCCTGCTCATCATCAAAGCCTCCACGATCAATCCGCGCACCGATCCGGGTAAGATGCCACGCAAACCGTATCTGCCTATCGACTTGAGGCCACAGCCTATACCCACGCAGGACATCGCAATGCGCTCCGACCTGCCTGGTGAATTCTAGCGAATTCCTGCCGATAAGAACCTGTCCCTAAGGACAATACGCCGACGTCCCTCGATGTGCTGTTCTCAGCGCAGGATTTTTCAGCGGCAGTTTGCGCGGGCGCGGCCACGCCGCCCGCGGGCGGTCGAGCGGAACGTACCGAAAGCGATCTGAACCTCGACCTCGTTCAACCAGGGAAGGATTCGGAATGTCCAGCGCTGCCAAAGATGCGCGGTCGATCGACCATTTCTTCTCCGCACCGTCCGGACGCCATGATCGGTGGCGGGACCTTCATTCTCTCGCAAGATCCTGGGCCAAWGGAGACGCAAAGCGGGGCGCCGTCGAGCAGGCCCTCGATGACCTCGGCGTGCTCGAGGAGTTCCATGCCTTTCCCGGCACGGAGCTGATCGCGGCGCTGCGCGAACGTCTCAGGAACGAGGACAAGGCCGGATTTCTCGCTCTTGCGAAGCGCATCTCGGTCGACATCATCACAGGCAACTACAAGCATGACGCAGGCGAACGGCAGGCGGCCGATCTCTCCCTCCCCGAACCCGCGGATCTGCTGCCGCCGGCACTTGGCGAAACCCAGACGCATCGGCCCTATTTCGAACTGCTGATCGTATCGCCCGCGCCGCCCGCCCGATGGCCCCACATCGCCGGCGAGTTCCGCAGGCTGCGACGGCAGGAAGATGCCTTCATCTATGAATCCGTGCTGGTCGGAAGTCTCGAGGACGCTGTCTGCGCCGCGGTGATGAACCCCGACATTGCAGCGGTCGCGATCTATGAGGGCTTCGCGCTGCGCTCTCGCCATGACGCATCGGTGCTGAGAAATGTGCTCGCCACCCAGCAACCCTTGCTGCAGGAGGCGGACGAGGCCGACCTKTCGCTGCGCCTGGCTGCGGGGTTGAAGGCGATCCGGCCGGAACTCGACATCTACCTTCTGTCGGATCGCCGGGTGGAAAAGCTCGCCGGCGATCCCCGCGCAGCCATGATCCGGCGGGTCATGTACCAGATCGAGGAGCCGCTCGAACTCCATCTCTCRCTGCTGGAGGGCATCCAGGCSCGCTTCGAGACMCCCTTCTTCGACAATCTCAAGCGCTATGCGCAAAGACCGATCGCCACCTTCCACGCGCTGCCGATCGCGCGTGGCAAATCTGTTTTCCGCTMGCCCTGGATCCGCGACATGGGGCAGTTCTACGGCATCAACCTCTTCCTGGCGGAGAGCAGCGCGACRACGGGCGGGCTCGACAGCCTGCTGGAGCCCACGGGCAACATCAAACGGGCACAGGACATGGCTGCGAGGGCCTTCGGCGCCGAGCACGTGTTCTTCGTCACCAACGGMACCAGCACCTCGAACAAGATGGTTCTGCAGGCGCTGGTCGCTCCSGGCGATATCGTSATCCTCGACCGCAACTGCCACAAGTCRCAYCATTACGGGCTGGTGCTGAGCGGRGCKCAGCCCTTCTATGTCGAAGCGTTCCCGATGGCGGAATTCTCGATGTATGGCGCGGTCCCGCTGCGCACCATCAAGAAGGCGCTGCTCGACCTGAAGTCCGAAGGTCGGCTCGACCGGGTGAAGATGCTCGATCTCACCAACTGCACCTTCGACGGCCAYATCTACAACACGCGGCGCGTCATGGAGGAATGCCTGGCGATCAAGCCAGACCTGATCTTCCTCTGGGATGAAGCCTGGTTCGGMTTCGCGCGCTGGTCGCCCTTCCTCCGGCCTCGGACCGGCATGGGCGCAGCCGCCGACATCGAAGCCTGGGCGCARACGCCCGGAGCAGTCGAACAGTTCGAGAAACAGCGCGCCGAACTCGGYAATGCGCCTTCAGCCGASAAGCTGCTGCAGACGCGCCTCATTCCCGATCCGCGCGCCATTCGCCTGCGGGTCTATCAGACCAACTCGACCCACAAGTCGATGTCGGCCATCCGCCAGGGCTCCATGGTGCTGGTGAAGGATGTCGATTTCCACACGATCGAGGCCCAGTTCCACGAGGCGATCTTCACCCATGCCTCGACCAGCCCGAACCAGCAGCTGATCGCAAGCCTCGATGTCGCCCGTCGCCAGATGGAGCTCGAAGGCTACGGCCTCGTCATGAACGCCATCGAGATCGCTCTCGACATTCGCCGCGAGATCAACTCGCATCCGCTGATCTCCAAGTATTTCAGCATCGTCGGTGCCGATGGGATGGTGCCCAAGGAGTACCGCTCCAGCGGCTTCGTCGACTTCCTGGCTCCGGGAACGCGCTGGGATGATCAATTGCGCAGCATGCGCGAGGATGAGTTCTGCCTCGACCCCACCCGCATGACCCTGGTCTGCGGCACGGCTGGCTTCGATGGTACCAGCTTCAAGGGCCTGCTTGCCTCCGAATACAACATCCAGCTCAACAAGACCTCGCGAAACTCGGTTCTGCTGCAATCGAACATCAACAACACGCGCAGCGATGTCGCGCTTCTGATCAGCGTGCTCCTGAAGATCTGCAGGAGCATCGATACAAGGCTCAAGCACGGTGGCGAGGCGGAGCAGACGGCCTTCGCAGCGCGSGTCAAGGCGCTGATGAAGGACGTGCCCGATCTGCCGAATTTCAGCCATTTCCACGAAACGTTCCGGCAGGACGCAGGTGACAAGACCCCGGAAGGGGACATCCGCACCGCATTCTTCGCCGCCTATTCCGAGAAGCAGTGCGAGTATGTGCCGATCGACAGCCCYGAATGCGACCGSCGCCTCAAGGACGGGCCGGACATGGTCTCGGCCAATTTCGTGATCCCCTACCCGCCCGGCTTCCCGATCATGGTGCCCGGCCAGGTCATCACGCACGAAACGATCACCTTCATGCGCAAGCTCGATGTGAAGGAGATCCATGGCTACGAGAAGGCCAAGGGCCTGAAACTGCTCAGAACGGACGTGCTCGCCGGGAAGAAGAGCGCCAATCACGAAACAGSCCGCAAGAAACCGCGGGCTKCCTAGGCGCCCTCGCCAGCGAAWGCGCGGCAGYTCKGSGCYGCCAMATAGGGAGATCGGCATGTTCGAATGGTTCGCCAGTACGCTTCGCAGCTATCCGGAGATCGCGCTCTTTCTGTCCCTGGCGATCGGATACTATGTCGGCGGCTTCGCYTATAAGGGMTTCAGCCTCGGGGCGGTCACCTCCACGCTGATCGCGGCCGTCCTCATCGGCCAGCTCGGGATCACGATCTCCCCGAACGTCAAATCGACGTTCTTCCTGATGTTCCTGTTCGCCGTCGGCTACGGCGTTGGCCCGCAATTCGTGCGAGGCATCGCCAAGGACGGCGCGCCCCAGGCGATCTTTGCGGTCGTCGTCACCGTGTTCTGCCTCGCGATACCGGTCATCATCGCAAAGATCGCCGGCTACCATCCGGGCTATGCGGCGGGCCTCTATGCCGGCTCGCAGACGATTTCGGCCTCGATGGGCCTGGCGACCGATGCGATCAATCGCCTCGGTCTCTCGCCGGAACAGACCAAGGAATKSCTCGACGCGATGCCCGTCGCCTATGCGGTGACCTATATCTTCGGCACAGTCGGATCGGCCGTCGTCCTCGCCCAGCTTGGACCCAAGCTTCTCGGCATCGACCTCGTCCAGGCCTGCAAGGACTATGAGGCGCGGCTCGGCGGCGACAAGGAGCTTGGCGGCCCGGGTTCTGTCTGGCGGCGCTTCGAGCTGCGCGCCTTCAAGGTGCGAAGCGGCGCCAGGGTTGTCGGCATGCGCGCAGTCGATGCCGAGGCGCTGGTTCCCGATGCGCGGGTCTTCGTCGAACGCATCCGCCGYAATGGCATCATCGAGGACGCGACCACCGATACCATTCTGCAGGAGGGCGACATCGTCGCCATTGCCGGCCCGCGGGAGGTTCTCGTCAACCTGATCGGCCAGGCCGCCGAAGAGGTCGAAGATGCCGAGCTCCTCGACGTCAAGGCCGAGGGTGTCGACGTCTACGTCACCAGCAAGGATGTCGACGGCAAGACGCTCGCGGAGATTTCGCATATGCCGCAGGCGCGCGGCGTCTTCCTCCGGAAGATCGTGCGGGGCGCGACCGCCACCAGTATCCCGATCCTCGCCAACACCGTGATCCAGCGTGGCGACATCCTGACGATCGTCGGCCGGACCCAGGACATTGCCGCCGTTGGCAAGGTCATCGGCCATCCCGACCGGGCCAGCGACGTCGCCGATGTCGCCTTCATCGGTGCTGCCATCACGCTTGGCGCCCTGGTCGGCGCTCTCGTGTTCAAGGTCGGCGGTGTCCCGCTGACCCTCTCGACAGCCGGCGGCGCGCTGATTTCCGGCCTGGTCTTCGGCTGGCTCCGCTCCGTGCGCCCGCTCTTCGGYCGCATCCCAAGTTCCACCGTCTGGTTCATGAACTCGGTCGGCCTGAACATCTTCATCGCKTGCGTCGGAATTTCCGCCGGCCCCGGCTTCGTCAAGGGGCTGCAGACGCAAGGCCTTGGCCTCTTCCTCTGGGGTGCATTGGCCACCGCGATCCCRCTCATCCTGGCGATGTTCGCCGGCAAATACATATTCCGGTTCGATCCGGCCATYCTGCTCGGGGCCTGTGCCGGCGCCCGCACCACTACGGCAGCGCTCGGCATGATCTGCGAGACCGCAGGAAGCCAGGTTCCGGCTCTGGGCTACACCGTGACCTATGCGGTGGGAAACACCCTTCTGACGATCTGGGGCATGGTGATCATCATGCTGCTGACCTAACGGCGACACGTACTGACGCATTCGTTGCACATGAAGAACATGGGGAAATGCCATGGACCTGGTGAAGTTACGCAGTTTCGCAACCCTCAGCCCGTTCGAGATCAAGGACGAACTGATCCGTCTCGCAAAACAGACCGCGCAGACCTCCTCGATCGCCCTTTTGAATGCCGGCCGCGGCAATCCGAACTGGGTCGCGATGACGCCGCGCGAGGGCTTCTTCCTGCTGGGACAATTTGCGATCACGGAAAGCAGGCGCGTGATGCACAAGGCCGCCGGCATCGGTGGCATGCCCAAGGCCGAGGGTATTGCCGATCGGCTGGAGAGCTGGCTGGCGGATCATAAGGACTCGCCCGGTGCCACCTTCCTCCGAGAGATGGTCGCCTTTGCCATCAATAAGTTCAGCTTCAAACCAGACGCCTTCGTGCACGAGCTTGTCGACTCGATCATTGGCGACAATTATCCGGTGCCTGACCGCATGCTCGTGCATAACGAGCGCATCGTGCATGAATACCTGATGTGGGCGATGTGCGGGGAGCCGCACCCATCCGGCCAGTTCGACCTCTATGCCGTCGAGGGCGGAACGGCAGCGATGTGCTACATCTTCAAGTCGCTGAAGGCCAACCGGCTCCTGAACCCGGGCGACACGATTGCCCTGGCGACCCCTATCTTCACGCCCTATCTCGAAATGCCGCATCTCGAGGATTACGGCCTCAACATCGTTTCGGTGGCCGCGCCTCAGGAAAACCGCTGGCAGTTCACCGACGAGGAACTCAAGAAGCTTGAAGACCCCAAGGTCAAGGCCTTCTTCGTCGTCAATCCGGGCAATCCCTATGCCGTTGCCCTGAGCGAGGAGACGATCGCCAAGATCGTGAAACTGGTCCAGACCAAGCGTCCCGACCTGATCATCCTCACCGACGACGTCTACGGCACCTTCGTCAAGGGTTTCCGTGGCCTGCTCGGCGCGCTCCCGCAGAATACAATCGGGGTCTACTCCTACTCGAAATATTTCGGGTGCACCGGCTGGCGGCTCGGCGTCATCGCCATYCACCGCGACAAYATCYTGGACAAGGCGATCGCGAACCATCCGGAGAAGATCCTGACGGTGCTCGATACCCGCTATGGCCCGATCACGCTCAAGCCGCGCGAACTGAGACTGATCGACCGCATCGTCGCCGACAGCCGCGACATCGCCCTGAATCACACGGCCGGCCTGTCGCTGCCGCAGCAGGTGATGATGACCATGTTCTCGCTGTCCGAGATGATGGACGAGGCCAAGCTCTATCAAAAGACCTGCATGGATATCGTGAAGTCCCGCGTCGACCGGATGATCGAAGGATTGGGCATCGATGTGCCCGACAAYCCCCTGCATGATCGCTATTACGGCCTGATCGATTTCGAGTTCTGGGCGAAYAAATATGTCGGCCCCGAGGTGGTGAGCTAYATGAAGGAGCACGTCCAYCCGCTCGACATCGTCTTCCGCCTCGCCGAGGACCACGGCATCGTGCTCTTGAACGGCGGCGGCTTCCACGCCCCCGATTGGTCGGTGCGCGTCTCCTTCGCCAATCTYGACGACGAGGTCTACAGCCAGATCGGCCGCGCTACCCGCGCGGTGGCGCGTGGCTACCGCCAGGCCTTCGATGCCTACAATCTCGCTCTCGCCAAAAAGCCCTGACGCGCGAGAGCGGCAGGAGTGAAGGTGTGGGCAGGTGATTTCCTGCGTTCGGCAACCATCGGACATT
>NZ_JBFTRC010000139.1:0-15053 GCF_056399325.1 Allobosea sp. 01N443 | reverse complement strand
CATTTATGGACGGTCTTGAGGCTGACGCGGGCCGCCTTGGCGATCACGCCAGAGGCCGTGCCTGCCGCCGCCATGCGCACGATCCGCTCTCGACCCAACTGCGTCAGACGGGCATTCTTATGGATGTTCATCCGGTCCTCCTTCGATGGAGACTGAAGCTTCGCAACCTCAGCTTCCTCGCTCGGGACCGGATGGACAACCTATTGAGAGCTCACATCTAGCCGACGCGGGCTGTGTCGAACTGGCCCGTCTTGCGGAAACGCCAGAGATAGGACGGCACGATGGCCTCGACCGAGGTCGGGGTGATTCCGATTCCCTCGAAGCAACGCCCCTCCGCCTTCGCCTGCTTCGAGACGACATTATCGATCTCGAGCAGCGTGACCTGATCACGCGTCAGCATCAGCTCGTCCGGCAGCAAGCCGAGCGTCAGGGTGTTGACGATTTCCAGAATGCGCGCCTGAAGCCGCGCCAGCGGGAACGGCAGCGACGCCAACACACGCTTGCGGCCGGTCACCTCGCAAACATAGGTCAGCAGCTCCTTGAAGCTCTTCACCTCAGGCCCGCCAAGTTCGTAGATTCGGCCGCCAGTGATCGTCCCGTCGATGGCGCGCGCCGCAGCCTCGGCGACATCGCCAACGAAGACAGGCTGGAACTTGGTCTCACCGCCGCCGATCAAGGGCAGGACAGGCAGCATCCGGGCGAGCGAAGCGAAGCGGTTGAAGAAGGAATCCTCCGGCCCAAAGACGATCGAAGGGCGCAGGACGATGGCCGAGGGAACCAACGACAGAACGGCAGCCTCGCCTTCTGCCTTGCTGCGGTCGTAGGCGGACCGTGATTCACGCGCGGCGCCAATTGCGGAAACCTGGACCAGACGGGTGATGCCGTGGGCAGCGCAGGCCTGCGCGACGGCACGAGCACCATTGGCCTGAACGGCCGAGAAGCTCTGCCGGCCGCCTTCCTGGAGAATGCCGACGAGGTTGATCACCGCATCCGCGCCACGCACCGCAGCAGCAACCGAATCGGGATAGCGCAGATTCGCCTGCACCGATATGATCTGCCCGACGGTGCCGAGCGGCTGCAGGAAACCGGCGAGATCGGGCCGGCGCACCGCGACGCGCACGCGGTATCCGCGCTTGACCAATGCACGCACGACATGGCGGCCGATGAAGCCGGAGCCGCCGAAAACCGTGATCAGCTGCGAGGACGGGGTCTGGGTGGCCATATTTCTCAAGCTCCGCCGAGGACTTGCCGCTGTCCTAGTGGATCGAACCTGCGCTGTGAAGGCGAACATTCCACAGATAGGCGCATGCCGGCTCGATATCCCCGTTGACAGCCTCCATCCGCCCCCGTAAACGAACCGCCGTTGCCCAGGTGGCGGAATTGGTAGACGCACCAGCTTCAGGTGCTGGCGCTCGCAAGGGCGTGGAGGTTCGAGTCCTCTCCTGGGCACCACTCGGCTCTCATATGCGGCCTAACCGCTTGAGAGAGCACAAGTTTCCTTCCGCATCATAAGTGACCTGCTGCCCAACCGGTGTAAACGGGCGGTGCAGAATGGTCTTGAGAACGCCTAGGCCCACAAGGCGCTCCGATAGTAGCTTTCATCAGTTCTGTGCGCATGTCCCCTGTGACCTTCAGAGCCGCCTGAAGGGCCACTGCACGGTCCTGTCCCTCCCCCCTGATTCGTCCGGCGAGGAACCCATGATTCGCGCCTCCTTTGGTCGTGTCGTGAGGTTTTCCCTGAGGACGCATGAGCGCTCTGTAGCCGCCGCTCGCAACAGTGCAGCGGTGGGCCAACTTGCAGCCCTCTACTCATGCGTCCGCAATGGTGCTGTGAAGCCAGAGGAAGCCCAAGGAGCGCTTGTGGTGCCATGGACAACCCAAAGGCCTGAAAGCCCTCAGCGGGCATCCCAGAGTCCTGGGGCCCCCTCACCTTCTCCCCCCAAGGAAAAGGTCACGCTCACGGGCATCTTTGCGGACTGGTGGGGGGAAGCACGGGCCGTAGGCAGGAAGCCAAGCACCCATGAGAGCTACAGTAACACCACGAATAGCTTCATCGCCTTCCTAGGACGCGACGATGCAACGCAAGTGACGCCTGAGCATGTCGTGGCTTTCAAGGACCACAGACTGGCCACCGTTAACCCGAGGACCAACAGGCCCATCTCGGCAAAGACCGTGAAGGATAGTGATCTATCGGCCCTCAAGACCCTATTCGGATGGGCAGTGAGCAATCGACGCCTCACCAGCAATCCGGCTGAAGGCATCACGATCAAGCTCGGCAAGCGCAGGATGGCACGCCCTAAGGGCTTCACCGATGATGAGGCTCAAGCCCTCCTCAAGGCTGCTGATGCACTCAGGCAAGGCAATGAGCAGCCAAAGACCTTCGCGGCCAAGCGGTGGATTCCATGGCTGTGCGCTTACACAGGCGCTCGCGTTGGCGAACTAGCTCAGCTTCGCAAAGAGGATGTGCGGAAGGCTGGCAACCATTGGGTGATTCATATCAGCCCCGAGGCCGGGACAGTGAAGACCGATCAGGCGCGGGACGTTGTAATGCATGAGCATCTCGCGGCCAAAGGCTTCCCGGAGTTCGCCCAGGGCAGCAAAGCGGGGCACTTGTTCCTCACGCCTGCCAAGAAGGACGGTGACGTTCTAGGGCCGCTCCAGGGCCTCAAGAACCGCCTAGCGGAGACAGCACGAGAAACCGTGAAGGACCCTCGTGTGATGCCGAACCACGGATGGCGACATCGCTTCAAGACCGTGGCCCGCTCAGTTGGCATGGATAATCGCGTGGTCGATGCGATCCAAGGGCACGCTGCGAGGACTGCCGGTGATGATTACGGTGATGTGACCGTGGATGCCATGGCTCTAGCCATCGCGAAGTTCCCGAGACAGCTTGCGATGGATGAGGAAGCCAAGGGAGCTTAAGGGCTCCTAAGGTCCCGCACGGTTGAGCAATCGACCACACGCAACAATCTCTCAGATCTAAACTTTTTGACGCAACAATATTACAATTTGCATGGAGCCCCTGAGCATTCCACATCGGCGCCAATGGGAAGCCCAGGGGCTCCTGTGTTTCCTTTGATCAGGCCGCTAGAGCGGTGATCGTCTCTGCCTCTTCAGCCGATACAGGCTTATCCCACAGCCAATCCTTCAGTAGACTCCTCATGCGCTCTGAGGGGATAAACACCGTGATTGGCTCGCCATCTCTAATTTGAGAACGCCATATCCATTGAAGCATCTCAGAGAGAGCAAAGGCGCTTTGGTCCATGGCTATACCCCTATCCTCAAAGTAGGCCTTAACGTATGGATGGGGAAACATGTTGCAGAGATAGGCTAGAGACTTCTTTTCCTTATAGTCGTTGGTAGCCTTGGCGTTACATGGGATGAATCCACGGGAGTATCGAGAGCCCTTCAACTTTCCCTTTACAGAGCTATAAGTGGTCCAGGCATTGTCCTCCGACACAGTCTTGGCCACAGACTTGAAGAAATACTCTGTGCTCGCCTTTAGCCTCTCAAGCTGTGTATCGGTTCTGCCCTTGAACCATTGCGATGAGAACGGATTGCTTCGCCCAACACGCCTTCCAACGTCATTCAAAGGCCCCTCATAGATCGTGATAAGGCTCCTCAGGTGCTCCTTCAGGCGAGCCTCTTCCTCCCTGTCGGTAAAAGCCACTACCCTTTGGTTCCGCAGGGTCTTGAGTTCGTATTCCAGCCCTTCCGCTTGCAAGTAGGAAGCCATGGGGGAGCCACGAAAGAGGTATGTCAGGACAATCACATCCTCAAATGCACGAATGAACTCTGAGGGAAACTCCCAGATCAGAACCTTGTCTCTAACGAACACAAGGTTCCCGTTGTCGCAGAGGCGTTTGATGTGGTCGAATTTACCCACGTAGTTCTTGTGAGTTTCGTTATTCCATCGAATCTTCCGCGACTCCTTATCGACATAGATCATGCCCTTATCGATGAGCAAACTACGATCAGAGGCCGAAAGCTCCTCAAAGAGAGCCACACACTCCAAGGTCTCATCTATGACCAGAGTGTATCCCTGCTCCTTTATCTTCGCGCACATCTCATGAGTGAGAAGCTTAAAGAGCGAGTGGGTGGTGCAAATGTTCTCACCACGATCTATGAGTTTATCAAGATGGTAGAGCTTCCGACCATCGATAGGCTGAGGATTACGGAACTCAAGTCTAGGGCACTTGTCGGTGATACGATCCACCTCACTGAGCAATGGAGCCACATAGATAAACTTAGGCATGGAGTGATCTTCATTATCGAAGCTCAATGACACGGCCTTTGAGTGGGTATGATTGATGCGCTCGATCATGTATGAGGTCTTTCCAGAACCCATGATAGAGTCAATTATGGTGATCAATGTTTAGTCCTTCCAAACATGGCTTATTTGGATCGATTTGAATGCTTAACGATAGCTGTGATGACCACAGAGCGGTCTGGAAGCATCAAATGATGAGAAATGATCTTCTTAAGGAGGGGGTTATAATAAAATACCCCCTATCATTGGCCCCTTAAGGCCCTCTAATTCTTTAGATCTTCCTTTTAAGGATCGATCCAAAAAGCCATTATGTTTCAATGAGTTATTTTGCTTCAGTCCAAGTTCTAAGAGCTTGAAACTGTACTTGGGTCACGATGCGTTGTGGCCTAGCTCAATATGACCTCAGGCCGCATGACACCCAAGGTAGACTTTCAAGAGCTCATCAAGCAGCACTGCATTGCTTGGTGTCCCTCCCATGTCCTGTGATGCTTTGTTCTGAGCCTGCTTAAGGCGTTCCCGGCTCTGTCCATTGGCTCGCACATAGAAGCCATAGAACGGGGTGTTCTCATCGATCCCACGAGGGTTCTTGAAGCGCTTAGTAATCATGTTCGTCATCCTGTTTGAGTTCATAAGAAAAGAGCCACTTGGATTGCTATTGCTCCAAGAGGCCCATGTGTTCGCTTATTTCTTGTGGTTCTTAGTCCCTGTATGTGGCCCTCAGGCCCGCCTCATGCTTGAGGTAAACATCCCAAGCCTGAGACCTTTGGCCCCAAGGAAGCTCATTGATCGCGTCCTCAACGTAGGACTTAGCTTCCTCCCATGACCTAGCCTGAAGATTCAGCTTATTGACCAATGATCGGGCAACGCCCGCATGATCCCCAGCGATAGATTCGAGACCATCGCCAAAGTTAGCTCTGGTGTTCATGTGAGCCCTTGTCTTGGCTGTGTACCGATCAACGCTGACAATCGTTTCTCTGGGGCGCTCCACAGAGTAACCCCGATGATCTATGCGAATGGTCCGTGGATCAATGCGCTCTCCAGAATCCTTGATAGCCTCACTGGCGGCCTCGGAAGCCTCTGAACTACCCTTGCCTGCCTGGCGCGCTCGTTGGGCCTGTACGGCTTCCTGGGCGACCCTCTGGACAGCCTCCAGACCCGTAGCGCCCTCATGTGCCGCCAAGGCGCTCTCAGGAGGAAGTCTCGCTGGGATGGGTAACGCGGCCTCATCCAACATCGGAGACCCAACAGGCCGAAGGGGAACACCCCCACTACCGTCCGCGCCAAAGCGGCTAGTGAACTCGTGAACAGGGTTGCGACTGCCAGTGATGGCATCGACCGTACGCGCAGCTCCGTAGATACCGCCCTGGAGCGCCATAGCCTTCGCTAGAGCTGCGGGAGCCACGAGTGCCCTCGCCATCTCCAATTCGCTCCCAAGACCAATGATTGCCGCAGCGCCTCCGATGGCTCTCTTCGTGGGGTTCCTGGCCCAACTAGCAGGATTTATTGTGTCCTCCATGAGTGGCGAGGAGGAGACACCCCCGGCGAAATAACCATCCTCAAAGCGCCCCTTGGCCTTCAGGCTATTCAGAGCACTGCGTTCCTCAAGCTTCTCGATGTAGCGCTTCCCAAGGGCCGATGAGCCCAACGCATCCCGCAGTTGCCCGAGGCGATCCATCGAAATGGTTTCCCCATTGCTGAGCAGCACCTCAGCGGTATCCATCGCCTCTCGATGCCTACTGCTCTCCTCTCGCCCAAGCATGGTACGAAGGTCCTTCCGTGCTCGGCMAGTTTCTCCGCTCAGGGCTTCCTCAGCGACCGTGACCGCCTTGAATGCCCCCTCAGGATCGCGAGGCTCGATGCCCAGCCTGTTGAACCTATCTGCCAGTCTCCCGGCCACCACAGGGTCCATATCGCTGTATCGGACGGCATTGGTGATATCGCCCGCGCCCCTGACGCCTCGCACGGAAGCGCCCATAGCCCCTGAGGACGCAGCGGCCCCCAGCATCTCATGAGGATCGATGGTCAGGCCCTTATCCGTGCCTGCCGTCACTCCGACCTGATCAACCAGATTGCCCACAGCGCCGGCCAATGCATCCACAGCGCCCGCCTTGGCGACTTGCCCCGGTATCTGAGAGATAGCCGCAAGGCCTGCACCCTTGGTCACTCCCGAGATCGCGGGGTTGATTCCAACCTTGTTCATGTACGCCTGGAGAGCCRCAGAGCCCCCAGCCGCGACATAGTCCGTGACAGAGGCAGGCTTGCCCCCATTGTTCTCCACGCGGACATCCATGGACGGGCCGAAGGATCGTGAGGCACTCGAAGCCATGAACCCCGCAGGACCAGCAAGCGCACCAGCACCAAGGTCAATCGCAAGGCCAGGAGCGCCCTCAAGGATCGTGCGAGGCAGATAGCCCCATCCGAACCCACCAGCGCCCGCGTCTTTCCCTTGAGGATAATAGAAGCCCTGAGAGGCGGGTTTGTAGTTCTCGGGAACGATGGACTTGCCAAAGTCAGCGATAGCCTCACCGGCTGTCTTAGCCGTATCGAGGCCCGAGGCCTCACCAAGCCAGTGAGCCGTGCGACCAACGCCTACAGCAGCGTTAGCAGCACCGTATTGTAGAGCCTTGCGGGACTTCTCAAGTGCGCCCTCGCTGTCCTGCGGGGAAGCCGTTGGTGGCGAATGTAGCTCATGTGGTGCGGTAGATATGCCATCAACTAGCCGCTTGACGCTGACGCCTTCGCTTAGCAGGCGGTCAACATCTCCACTGTTGTGAGGGGCGTACGTGCGATAACCACTAAGAATATCATCATCCGATACGCCTTCTTGTCGTAGCCTATTGATATCATCAGCCATCGATGAGTGGCCCGTATTTGTGTCATTCATGGTCTTATTGTCTTTCTCCATCGTTGGGTTTGTTATTGGGTGAGCTTTCCGCTCAGTTCCTCCCGAGGACCACACGACAAACAAAAAAGAGCCCGCGATTGCTCGCGAGCCCTTGAGGTCGTGGGTATCTTTGGGCGGCTTCGGACCGCCTTCTCTCTATAGGGCACCAAAATCGCGCCGGAGCGGGCTCAAGTGATTGGTGTTATTGGTAAATCAGCGAAACATTCCGAGAGCCCGGACAGCTGACGATGCCCAGAGGCCTAAGACAGGGGAACCAATGAAAGCACCTACGCCCCGAGCGCCCCGGAGCACGATCCACGAGACAGCCTCTCTTAAGTGAGGCAGCGAGAGGCCTCTGGAGTCATAAGCCCCTGAGAGCACTATGGATTCGCCGGAACTTTCGACGGTCCTGAAATTCGCGCTCTGCGTGCGCTTCCGAACACTTGAGAGGGCCCTGAGAAGCCTGCGCCTTCTCTGTAGTGGTTCCAAAATGGGCCGAAACGGACCTAAGCCCTTGGGAAATACAAAGGATTTCGGCGGGAAATGTCGAGCGCCCGGCATCTCCTGCTGGGCTCTGACAGCTTATGCGGCCCTCTCATATAAGTCCTGAATCAACCGCTCAAGGGTATCCAATCGCTGATGCAATGATTCAACCGTAAGTTCTCTATCTTCGATATCAGTTTCTACTTGGTCAGACGCCGTGCCTAGCTTCTCGCTGATCTCAGCTACTGCCTCACTCGATTCCCTAATTATGTCATCAAACCTAGATATGTCTCGCGATATAGATTCAATCATGCTTTTAATCTGTCTTACGTCAGACTTTGAAGCATTACCGCTCAATCGCTCCAAGGTGTAAATCTGAATGACCACTACGATAGCAAAACCTATAAAAATGGAATCTTGAAGACTCATCATCTGCCCCCGCAGCCTTTTCTTGATCGTACACGTCGGCTCGGCTGAAATTCAAGTTGATTTACCCTCGCGAGTAACGTATCGTTTGTGTCAACGTTCGTAGACAGAAACGAGATACGCAGATGGCCCATAGTCGCTTCGTTGCTTACTACCGGGTCTCCACTGACAAGCAGGGCAAGAGCGGCTTGGGCATTGAGGCTCAGAAGGAAGCCGTTCGTCAGCATCTCAATGGCGGCCAGTGGTCGCTAGCTGCTGAGTTCACAGAGGTAGAGAGCGGAAAGGACAACGGGCGCCCCGAGCTTCAAAAGGCCATCAGTGCCGCAAAGCTCTATGGGGCTAAGCTGATCATCGCCAAGCTGGACCGTCTGGCCCGCAACGTCGCCTTCGTCAGCAACCTCATGGAAAGCGGCGTTGAGTTTGTCGCTGTGGACTTCCCCCAGGCCAACCGACTCACGATCCACATCCTTGCGGCTGTAGCCGAGCACGAAGCTTCCATGATCTCACAGCGGACCAAGGCTGCGCTTGCCGCGGCTAAGGCTCGTGGAACGAAGCTAGGTGGTAATCGAGGCGCTGTGATCGACCATGAGGCCCGCAAGACCTCTGCGGCTGCCAGGAGTGCTAAGGCCAAGGACAGGGCTTCTCACATCCTCCCCATTATTGAGGAGCTAAAGGCCTTGGGCATCTCATCGCTCGGAGCAATCGMTCGGGAGCTGACGGCTCGTAGCGTCCCCACGGCGCGGGGGCTTGCCACATGGACCCCTGCCGGTGTCTCTCGGGTACTGGAGAAGGCCGAAGCCTAATGTCCCAATGCCCCTGAGCAACCCAAGGCCGGATGCTCCCCATCAAGCATTGCCCTTGTCCCAGGCTCGCGTCAGCCACGGCCGACCGACAGCTCCCGCTTGGCCGCACGAGGACCTAGGGTCCCCTTTTGGGTCCCTCCAGAGGCCTATTTGATCCCCCAACGAAATACAGCGGCTTCAAAAAAGGGGCTAAAGGCCTCGTGGTGTTGTTAGGCCTTGCTGTGCAGTTTCAAAGAATTCTGGGAGCCCATAGTTGGCACGCGCCGCGTCCTGAGGCAGCTGAGGAAGTCTCTGCTCTCCTCGATGCAGCGGGACTCCAATCGCTGACCTTATGAGACAGTAGAGAGTGCTCGGGGTCCTGAAGATACTCATGGCCCTTTGACCCCCCGATCTATTAGAAATCTCAATGAGCCATGCAGGCAGGAATTGATTTCCTCAAGGCCCACTACCCACTGAGTGACGGAACCACCGCGCTAGTCAGCCTTGATCGCTCAGAGGAAGCCTAGGCCCTCATGCGGCATTCGAAGGCTGCCCGAGAGRAACTAACGGACCTTTTGAGCCGGTTGATTCGCTTCCAACCCCGAATCGAGACAAATGGGGAAGAATTTGGCTGTGAGGGCGGGCGATGTTTGAACGGAAGACAGTCTTTATTGTTGGAGCCGGGGCCAGCCGAGAAGTTGATTTTCCTATGGGAGCACAGCTCACAGGCCTCATTGCTCGCAAGCTCGATATTCGCTTCAAGGATGGCTACAGCCTCACCAAGGGAGATAGGGAGATAGTTGAGGCCATACGGTTTAAACTCCAGCAAGCCGGTGATCGCGATCCCAACCCACACCATCATGCGGGGCGCGCAATCGCCAGCGCGATGGGGCAGGCCATCTCAATCGACAACTACTTGCATTCACATGCTACGGATGAACTTGTCGTTTGGATGGGGAAGATCGGGATCGCAAGGAGCATATTGGAGGCCGAAAGTAAGAGTCTTCTTGCCCCCGACCGTGATCGCGATGACATTCTTAATCTCAGCCGCTCAGAAGACACGTGGTACAATACGTTTTTCCAGATGCTTCACGAGGGAGTTCAGCGTTCTGATTTGTCGCAAATATTCTCAAACGTGTCGTTCATCACATTCAATTACGACCGCTGTATCGAGCATTACATTGCCCATGCGTTAGCAAATTACTACAGAATTGCACTGCACGACGCGGAGGTATTAACCCGGAGCCTCAGGGTCGAACATCCGTATGGACAGGTTGGCAGGCTACCTTGGCAAGAGCCGCGTGGCGCGGTCGCCTCGGGAAAAAGGTTCAGCCACGCGAATTACCTGAGATAGCGGGTCAAATCAGGACATTCACTGAACGAACCGATGATGATCGTATGCTCAATAGAATGCGCCAACTCATCTCAGAGGCTCAGGTTGTTGTTTATCTAGGATTCTCATTTGGCGACATGAATCTAAAATTACTCACGGTAGATGAGGCCGATGATAAAGTTATTTTTGGCACAAGTTATGGCCTGTCAGCGCCAAACAAGAGAGTAATTGAGAAGGACATAGTGAATTCCATGGGACCGGACAAGAGCGTCGTCACCTCAGTCGATCTAGCCGACATGACTTGCAATGAATTCTTGAAATCCTATTGGAAGCCAATCATACGCGGCTGAACCTTGATATGCGGCGTAGTCTTGTCCGACAGTTGCCGGGGCCGCAGCGTTAGTCTCTGAAGGTTTTCTAGCTGAACATCCCTCGCGTCCCCATGGATTGCAGCTAACCCAAATAAGGGTTGCCCGCATGGGCTTCTGCAGGCGTTTGCGTATCATTGCGAAGGCCGTTGGGGGGGGCAAGGATCGAATGGCCAATGTGTCTGAGGTACATGAGGACGCCCGCACGTAACAAGTGCGCCGGTCATGCACCAGGCTCAGGTGGTGACGTCTCCTCGTCCCCGCTGGGCCGCGCGAGGCCCCCCAGGGTTGGGTCCCTCCAGCGAGCAATTCGAGACGTCAACGAAACATTGGGGCTTCCAAAAAAGAGGCTAAAGGCCTCGTGGTGTTGTTAGGCCTTGACGTCCAGTTTCAATGAATCTGGGGACCCAATGGCTGGCATAGGGCCATAAAATTGACGATGAATCGAGCGCTGGGGTCGCCCATAGCTGAGGAGGCGGTAATGTTCTGGAAGCGCCGTAGACCTTTGGTTTCCGCCGAGCCGTTGCCGGAAAAGCCCTTAACGGCGTTGTCACCAGCTGACGCACTGATAAAGGCACTGCAGGACTTTCAGGCAAGCATAAATGACCGCCTCTACGGTCAACCTGACGTGGAGCTTGAAGAAGCCCGCAAGCTATTAGAGCAAGCTCTTAAAATCGTTCGGCAATCGGGCGTTGGGGCAGCCTTGGCTCCCACCCTGCTTTCTCACATAAAGCATTGGCCTTCCTGGTCGAAGCGGGACGACTTTCATGGCAGCGCTTATGTTCCCGCTACCGATATTAGCGCGCAAGAGGTCAAGAGTGTTGATGGCCGTGGCGAGTCGACAACCGTCACAGAATTTACAAGCTTAGGTCATAGGTGGAGAATAACCCTTAATAATAATGGCCGCAGCTACGCGCCAGATAGTCACGGCAGCTTTGGTAGTGTCGACCTAAATTTCAACGGAAACGAAGTTATGAGTTTAGATATCCATGAAGAGACTCGGCACGATATAACCGAATGGCATTTCTGGCGAGTTAAGCGTTTGATTGTGGGCGATTGGATGGCTGCTTTATTAGAGATAGCTAGTGAGGCATCGCGAAGACAGCAGATCGCTTTCTCCAAACGCCGGGACGATGAGGACCTCAAAGACGCGAAGAACATCCAGCTGTAGCAGTTGGTGCTGTTGTCCACCCCTCACACCAACGGCTTGGTGGCTCTCCAGGGCGCCACACTGAGGGCCATTGAACTCGCGAGGCCACTACACCCTGAGCACGGAACCACGGCCCCCGGTGACTCCTGAGGCTGCTGATGCGGCTTTTGCTCTCATCGATGCAGCGAGAYCCCAAGCGCAGGCGTTTTGAAGGCCGGCTAGAGGACCCTAACAGACCGATACATCTCGGAAACTCTTGAGCCCACCCCGTGTTGTATGGGCCTGCGAGCATCTCAGGAAACAGGGGATGGCCCATGAGCCCTCGCGTCCTGTTACGAGCTACCCGGCCCTGACGGCCACCGTCGTCCGGCGTCGCAAGATGCGGGTCAGAATAAACAACCAGAGAGCACCTAGGGTAGCCCAAGCAAAGGGTTCAGCTCGCGCCCAAGCTTCGTTCTTAAGAGCCGACTCCACGAGGTACCCATCCTTGAGTGACAGTTGAAACGTACCCCTCCCGAGACCGCCGCACAGCGCAGGGCCGTCCTTTTTCGGTGTTCGAGTTGCGACAACACGGGCTGAGATGCGATTAATATTATAGGTGTAGTTCACACACAGAGCAGAGCTGGCGAAGTCGATTGTGTCGTCCGTCCACCTGATAATCTCATACCGATCGCTGTCTACAGCTAGAAAGCCTCCATACGAAATTTCGGCAGTTGAGGATTTGCACTCCTTCGCATCCCGCTGGCACGTCAAGACTGTGTGCTGAAGAGGCGCTGCCTGCCGATCACCCTCGATTACCCAGGTCCCCAAGGCAATAACGAGCCCGCTATCCCATTCCTTGATATCAACTCCGCCGCCGTAGAGTTTTACGGGGACCTGGTAGCCCACGTAAAGGAACATCGCGGAGAAGACGGCTACGGTACCCACGAGACCTACAAGCACCCAGCCARCAATCCTCAGCAGAGCCTTGAACATCTCGTTTCCATCCGATCCGAAGTAGGCACGGCAATCATTGTGAGGCTGTGGGAAATAGCCTAGCGATCAACGGTGCACTGACCCCAAGCAACGCTGCCACGCCCATTGTTCTCAACAAAAGCGAGGCTGCTGAATACCTGAAGATCGAAATGTGACCTGAATAGGTAGTATTTCGTTATCCCGGCTGTGGGATCGTAAGCGATCTGGTCAACCACATAGGGATCGCACGTGACTCGGTTTTGTGACGCCGAGAAGGAGCAGCGTTCCACGATCACCTTGTCGCCCGCTTGCCGAAGGCGAACCGCAAAGCGAAGCTTCGCTATATACTCGGGAAGGTAGTCTCGCTCCGAGTCTGACTTCTTCGTGACGGTGCAAAGCAGGTTTTCGCGGGACTGGGCGCTCGCGCTGCCCACAATAGCAAGCAGGCTGGTCGCCATAACCAGCGCTAGCGGTAAGACATGCATCGTGGGCATCGCACAGTCTCGTGGCTGTTCCTGGGGGCTAACTCAAGTCGCCTTATGTAGCAGGGCGTTTTGGCTTTCGACAGCGAAGCTTGTGGCCGTGGAACGCGGCGTAAACCTGCTCGTCCGGGATAGCCCCAAGACTCCTCAGCCGCCTCTTGACGCCGTGGCATCCGACCGGTGTAGAAATGGCTCAGCGGCAGGCTTCTGGCGCGTAAGGAAACTCAGGGGTGCAAGCACGCGCCAAGGACGTTGACAGCCTCCATCCGCCCCCGTAAACGAACCGCCGTTGCCCAGGTGGCGGAATTGGTAGACGCACCAGCTTCAGGTGCTGGCGCTCGCAAGGGCGTGGAGGTTCGAGTCCTCTCCTGGGCACCACTCTTTATCGCTTCGGCGCCGAAGAGTTTGGTTTTGTAAAGACTTGTGGCCGACTGCCTTCAGCAGGCGGCTCTACAAAGGTCGATTGCAAGACCACCCCCCCTCGCTACCAAGAGGGGGTATGACGACATGATGATCCGGGCGCCCGCCGACCTCTTCAAGGTCGCGCGCGGCTGCACCGTGACGCTGCCATCAGCATCCATTTCGAGACCATCGCCAACGCCGCCAACGTCCCGGTGCAACCGCGGATCAGGGGCACAGCGCCGTCCGACGATGAGACTGTCATGGCCGGAGCACGCTTCGTCTACGCTCTGCAGCCCTTCATCTCCTCACGGCGCCGTAAGCGGAGCAAAACCCGTCGAGAGATCGTGCCCCGCATATCCATCACGACGGGAAACGCCCTAACGTCGCGTCATTGATTCGGCTGACGAGCGGCATTGCCGCATGTTGAGGGGCGACGGGACTATGCTTCGAGGGGAAGCCAAGCGCACAGCGCTTGGGTTGAGGACGGCGCGCGCGCTTGTCGCGGCCGGTGTGGCAGCCTGCTGGAGCCTGGCGCCCCATGCGGCACAGGCGGCAGAGAATGGCACCGGTTTCTATCTCCTCGGCGGTCGCGGGCCGATGGCGGGATATCTGCCTCCGCCCGGATTCTATTTCGAAAGCGACACCTATTCCTACGACGCCAAGCTCGATGCGCGGAAATCGCTTCCGACGGGCGGCAGGGTCATCGCGAATGTGCGCAGTCAGGCGCGTGCCGACTTCCTGAATGGCACCTGGGTGACGCCGTGGCAGGCCTTTGGCGGCAATCTGGCGGTGGGCGCCGTCCTGCCCGTCGGGCGTGTCGCGGTCTCGGCAGGCGTCGAACTCGATTCGCCGCGCACGAACACGGTCGTCGGACGCTCGCTCCGCGACAAGGCGACCATCGTCGGCGACCCCGTCCTGTCCGCCACATTGGGATGGCATTCCGGCAAGTTCCACTGGAGCACGACGGCGCTCGTCAATGTGCCAGTCGGCGACTATCGCAATGGGCAGCTCGCCAACCTCGCCTTTCATCGCTGGGCGAGCGATCTCTCCGGCGCCCTGACCTGGTTCGATCCGGAAACGGGCATTGACCTCTCCACAGCGGTCGGCGTGACCTTCAACGGCACCAATCACGCGACGGACTACCGGACAGGTACCGAGTTTCACGTCGAATGGGCCGCGTCGAAGGCTATCACCAGCGCGATTTCGGCCGGCATCATCGGCTACCACTATCAGCAGGTTACGGGTGACAGCGGCGCCGGCGCCCAACTCGGCGCCTACAAGGGACGGACCACGGCCCTGGGTGGAACGATCGCGTATAATTTCGAGATCGGCAAAACGCCGATCTCGGCGCGCATCAAGGTGCTGCGCGAGTTCAGCGTGGAGAACAGGGCGCGCGGGACGGTGGGTCTGCTCACGGTGTCACTCCCCCTCACCGCGTCTCGATAGCCAATAGACGAACGGCCGCGCCGGTCTTGCCCGTCTCGATAGCCAATAGACGAACGGCCGCGCCGGTCTTGCC
>NZ_JBFTRC010000138.1:0-15176 GCF_056399325.1 Allobosea sp. 01N443 | reverse complement strand
CTAGTATACATGTCAAGGCCTCGGCGCGCGTCCGGTCTGGTTGCGCGGATAGCAGGCCTATCGAGGGAGAGACCATGACCGAAATCACACGCCGCGGCGTGCTGCATGGAGCAGCCAGCCTTGCCGCTCTCCAGGCGACAGGCGCCTTCGCCCAGGGCCTGCCCCTGCCTTCCAGCCCGGTTGCGCTGAACATCATCGACGTCGCCGGCAACCTGCAGCTGACCCAGGCTTCGATCGAACGCTTCGCCAAGGAAAACCCAAAGCTGATCTCGCGGGTGAATTTCTCGCGGGCGCCCTCGCCGGAGCTGYCGGCGAAGCTCAAGGCGCAGCAGCAGGCCAACCGGGTCGATCTCGACCTCGTGCTGACCGGGCCGGGCGCGATGTCCGACGGCATCCAGCAGGGACTGTGGATCGACGTCTGGAAGTCCTATCCGTCGCAACTGCCGAAGGCTGAAGACGTCTATCATGAGCAGGCGCTGATGATGCAGCGCAACTTCGGTCAGAACGAAGGTGTCGCCGTCGTCTATTCCCCGTCGGGGCCGCTTTTCGAATACATCCCGGCCCGGCTGAAGACCGTGCCCAGGACGGCTGCCGACCTGCTGGCATATGTGAAGGCCAATCCCAAGCGCTTCACCTATGCCCGCCCGCTGAATTCCGGGCCTGGCTGGACCTTCCTCCAGGGCATGCCCTACATCCTCGGCGACAAGGATCCGAGCGATCCGATGAACGGCTGGGACAAGACCTGGGCCTATCTCAAGGAGCTCGGCACCGGCATCGACTACTATCCCGGCGGCACGGCCGCGACGATGAAGGAACTCGGCGAAGGCACGCGCGACGTCATCGTCTCGACGCTCGGCTGGGACATCAACCCCCGCGTGCTCGGCATCGTGCCGAAAGAGGCCGAGGTCTTCGCGCTGGAAAACACTCACTGGATTCCCGACACCCAGTTCATGTGCATTCCCAAGGGCGTGCCGGAGGCCAAGGTCGCCGTCATCCTGGCGCTGATGTCGTTCATGCTGAAGCCCGAGCCGCAGGCCGCGACTTATGACAAGGGCTATTTCTATCCCGGCCCGGCCGTGAAGGGCGTGACGCTCGCCATGGCGCCGCAGGAAAGCCGCGACGTCATCAAGGAATTCGGGCGCGCCCATTATGACGAGCTGATCGCCAAGCTGCCGACCCGCCCGCCTCTGACTCCGGAACGGCTCGTCGCCGCCTTCCGGCGCTGGGACCAGGAGATCGGCGTTGGCCACGGAGCACCCCAATAGCATGCGCTTTGCCGCCATCGGCCTCGACCACCGCCATATCTACAACATGGTCGAAGGTCTCCTCGAAGCCGGCGCTGTCTGCGCCGGCTTCGATCCGCGCACCAGCGACGAGCGCGTCGTTGCCGGCTTCCGCGAGCGCTTTCCGCAGCTCCAGGCCATGGATGCCGACCGGCTGATCGACGATCCCTCGATCGATCTGGTCGCCAGCGCAGCGATTCCCTCGGAGCGCGCCGCGATTGCGATCCGGGCCATGCAGGCCGGCAAGGACGTCATGGTCGACAAGCCGGGCGTGACCACGTTCGCGCAGCTTGCCGATGTCGAGGCGACGGTCGCCCGAACGGGGCGGATCTTCTCGATCTGCTTTTCCGAGCGCTTCCTGGTGCCTTCGACGATCATCGCCGGCAAGCTCATCGCCGACGGCGCGATCGGGCGTGTGGTACAGACCCTGGGTGTCGGCCCGCATCGACTTAACCGCGCGATCCGGCCGTCATGGTTCTTCGACCAGAGCGCTTTCGGCGGCATCCTCACCGATATCGCCTCGCACCAGATCGACCAGTTCCTGCACTTCACCGGTTCGCGCGATGCGGAGATCGTGGCGTCGGGAACGGGCCATTTCGGCAGCGCTGAGCTGCCGGGTTTCGAGGATTTCGGCGAGATCCTGCTGCGCAGCCCGCAAGCCGGCGCCTATATCCGCGTCGACTGGTTCACCGCTGACGGGCTTCCGACGTGGGGTGACGGGCGGCTGACCATCCTCGGAACGGCAGGCACGATCGAACTGCGCAAATATGTCGATATCGCAGGCCGGCCGGGCACCGACCATCTCTTCCTGGTCGATGGGAACGGCACCCGTCATATCGATGCCTCCCGTGAGCCGCTGACCTACTTCCGCAATTTTGTGGCGGATATCGCCGGCAGGACCGAGAGCGCGATGTCTCAGCAACACGCCTTCACGGTCTGCCGGCTGGCGCTGGAAGCGCAGGCGAAGGCCGTGCGGCTGCCCGCCCGCGCGAGCGAAAGGACTGCTTCGTGACCCGCAAGATCGGCATTGCCATCGTCGGCCTCGGGCCAGCTTCCCTGCCGCATTCCCGCAGCCTGATCGACCTCGCAGAGAGGGTCGATGTACGCTGGGCGGTCAGTCGCTCGGCAGAGCGAGCCGGGGCCTACCGCAAGCAGTTCGCCTTTCCGGTGACGACCGATCTCGATGCCGTGCTGGCTGATCCAGCGGTCGAGGCCGTCATTGTGCTGACGCCGCCGAGCAGTCATCTCGACGTGTCCGCGCGCTGCTTCGAGAATGGCAAGCATGTGCTGGTCGAGAAGCCGCTGGAGTTGACGGTCGCGCGCGGCGAGGCGCTGGTCGAAGCCGCGCGCCGTTCCGGCAAAGTCTTCGGGGTCGTGCTGCAGCACCGATTCCGGCCTGCGAGCCTGCGCCTCAAGGCTGCACTGGCCGCCGGCGAACTCGGAACCGTGGAGGCCGCTTTCCTGAGCGTGCCGTGGTGGCGTCCGCAGGCCTATTACGACGAGCCCGGCCGCGGCACGCTGGCGCGTGACGGTGGCGGCGTGCTCCTGACCCAGGCGATCCACTCGCTCGACCTGTTCCGCTCTTTGGTGGGTGTGTCCCAAGTGGTCGCGGCGCAGGCGCGGACCACGAAGCTGCACCGCATGGAGACCGAGGATTTCGCCTCGGCGCTGCTTGAGCTCGGCAATGGCGCACCGGGCACGCTGATGACGACGACCGCCGCCTATCCCGGCCATCCCGAGCGCATCGAGATCATCGGGACCCAGGGCTTCGCGACATTGATTGGCGGCACGCTTAGCCTCTCCTTCCTCGACGGCCGCAAGGAGATCGTGGAGGCGGAGGGCAGCACGGGCAGCGGCGCCAATATCATGGATTTCCCCCATGATGCGCACCGTGCGGTGATCGCCGATTTCCTGGATGCGGTCACGACCGGGCGCGAGCCCGTCGTGACGGGCAACGAGGCGCTGGCATCGCAGCGGCTCGTCGACAGCATCCTCGCGGCCGCGAGGCGTTGAGGCGTCGCCTCTAAAATCCTATCCGGTCATCATGGCATCCCGGGCCGCCCTGCAGGCGCCCGGGATGTTCTTGTCGTGTGCTGGACAGTCGCGTTCGACTGGCCTGCTCAGCGGGCGCGCTTGGCGCCGACCATCTCGTCCCATTTGCGGAAGGCCACGACCATCTTGTCGGGCTTCAAGGGCAGCTCGATCGGATTCTTCGCGATCAGGTCGGCATATTCCGGCCGGCCGAATTCGGCGATCACCTTCTGGCTGCTCTCCGGTGCCAGCGACAGCGGCACGTTCTTCACCGCCGGGCCCGGATAGAGATAGCCCTCGTCATAGGCATAGGCCTGAGCCTTCGGCGTCAGCACATAGGCCATCAGATCGAGCACCACGGCGAGGCGATCGTTCGGGACGCCCTTCGGCACGCACATGAAGAAGGCGTCCGAAACCCAGTGGAAGCCCTTCAACGTGCCGATCATCGCGGATTTCGGCACGATGCCGAGCGCGCGCGGATTGATGTCCCAACCGGTGGTCGAGATGATGATGTCGCGCGAGCMCTCGCCGAACTCCTTCATCGTCGCGCCGGTGCCAGCCGGATAATAGTCGATGTACTGGCCAAGCTCCTGCAGATAGGCCCAGGTCTTGTCCCAGCCGCCGACCGGATCCTGCGGGTCCTTGTCGCCGAGGATATAGGGCAGGCCCATCATGAACGTACGGCCCGGGCCGGAATTGGTCGGGCGCGCATACATGAACTTGCCGGGATTGGCCTTGGCCCAGGCGAGCAGCTCGTCGGCCGTGGTCGGCACGTTCTTGACGCGCTCCGGCGCGTATTCGAGCAGCGGGCCGGAGGGGTAGTAGTTGACCACGACGCCAAAGCCGTCGCCCTGGGCGCGGTGCAGATTGAGCGCGGCCGGCTCGTAGTTCTCCTCGATATTCGGGAACTTGTCGGCGAAGTCGGGCAGGATCTTGAGCCAGAGCTTCTGTTCGAGGCCCGCTGCGAGGCCGTCGCTGCCGGTCAGCACGAGATCGAGATCGGCGCGGCCGGCCTCCTGCTGCGCCTTGATCTTGCTGGCGAGTTCCGGCGCCGGCGCCTTCACGAAGGTGATGCGCGAGACCAGCTTCGGATTGGCCGCGCGATAGTCCTCGAACGCCTTCTGCATCAAGGCCAGCGCACCGCCGACATCGATGATGTTGATGCCGACCGGCGAGGTCGGCAGCGGCGGCGAAGCCGCAAAGGCCGCCGGTGCTCCCGTCGCCATCGCGGCCAGGCCGCCCAGCACGGTGCGGCGGTCAATTCCCTTGAAATCCTTGCTCATGGTCTCTCCCTCTTTGGTTAGGCTGATCGTTGGGTTGTCTACATCTTGACCGCGTCGTAGCGGCGTTCCTCGGGCCCGATGCGCACGCGCTGCACGGCGAGATCAGCGGACCACTCGACCTCGCTTAGTGGCAGCTCCAGCCCCCTCGCCCGCAAGGCGGGCTCGAGCACCGCCAGCGGATGGCTCGAGGCCATCGCGACCGCCTCCTCCGGCGTCGCCAGGCCCCAGGCCACGACATTGCGCACCCCCTGATCGAGGCAGAGCGCCGAGCCGGCGAGCGAGACGCTTCCCGGCTGGCGCACGGAACCGTCGGCCTTCCGCTCCACGCTCATGCCGGCGAAGGGATAGTTGCCGGGCTTCGCCGCTGCGGCCGAAACCGCATCGGTCACAAGGATCGAACGGTTAAGTCCCTTGGCACGCAACAGCGATTTCAGTGCCTTGGGGTGAACATGGATGCCGTCGGCAATGAAACTTGCCCAAAGCCCGTCCTCGGCAAGCTGCGCGAAGATCGCATTGGCGAGTTTATGCGTGACCTGCGGCATGCCGTTGCCGAGATGGGTGGACAGGGTCGCGCCCGCCGCGGCGGAGGAAGCGACCTGATCGAAATCAGCAGCGGTATGGCCGAGAGCGACGATCCTGCCCTGGCCATGCAGCGCCGCGATCAGGGCCGGCACGGCCTCGACCTCGGGAGCGACCGTCACCATCAGGATCGGACGGTCGAGCCCTGCTTCCAGGCGATCGACCAGGGTGGGATCGGCTGCGGTCATCGCGGCGGCCGGGTGGCAGCCGGAATAGCCGTCAGCCGGATTCAGGAAGGGCCCCTCGAGATGGTAGCCCGGGCACATCAGCGGGCCGAGGCGGCTCGCCGAGATCGCGGCATCGAGCGCGCGCAGGCGCTCTTCCAGTTCATGCGGATGGGCGGTGATCACCGTCGGCAGGCAAATGGTCACGCCCGTCCGAAGCATCGCCTCGAGCGCCCGGTCGATCTCGGCCGCCGTCACCGCGCCTGAATTGAAGTCGACGGCCGCAAAGCCGTTGACCTGGAGATCGACGAGGCCGGCCGTCAGCATGATCGCACCCTGTCCCACCATCAGCCCCGCTTGAGCAGGGAGGCAGCCGGCGGGTCGAGGAACAGCACCGTGTTCTTGTGGGTCTGAAGGATCGAGGCGGGGTAGAGCGGGCTCACCGGACCTTCCAGCGCATCGCGCGTCGCCTTCGCCTTGCGCTCGTCGGGCACCGAAAGGACGATCAACTCGCTCTTCAGGATCTGGCGGACACTCATCGAGATGGCGCGCTCCGGCACCGCTTCGAGGCTCGGGAACCAGCCTTCGCCGAACTGCTGCTGGCGGCAGGCGCCATCGAGCTTGACCACGATGTAGGGCTCGTCCGTCTCGAAATCGGCCGGGGGGTCGTTGAAGGCAAGATGGCAATTCTCGCCGAAGCCGGCGAAGCAGACATCGATGCGTAGTCCCGCGATTAGTTCGCCGAGCCGGCGCGCCTCCTGCTCGGCATCGCCCTCGCCATCGACCGGGATGAACTCGACCTTGCCACCCAGCGGGGCGACGAAGCGCTCCTGCAGATAGCGACGGAAGCTCGCCGGGTGCTCCTGGCCGAGGCCGACATACTCGTCGAGATGGAAGGCAGTGACCTTCGACCAGTCGATGCCCTCGGCAATGACGAGATGGTTCATCATCTCGAACTGGCTGGCCCCGGTCGCGACGATGATCGTCGCATGACCGTGCCGCGCCTGTGCTTCGCGAATGGCCGCAGCACCACGGGCCGCAGCCTGGACGCCGAGGGTCTCCTTGTCGGCGACGATGTTGATATCGATCATGCTATTTCTGAACCCGGACAGAGCAAATTGTTTCAAAATTCTCAGATCGAGCTTATGAGCGCCTCTGTAAAATGCAATCTCAATTTCAGAACCATCAGGTTCTAAAATATGGATGCCCATGACACTGCCAGCCATCGACCAGATGCTGTTCTCCGACGGGCACGGCAGCGACCGCGCCCGCGCCTTCACGCTTGTTGCACGCGGCCAGGCCCATTCCCGGCCTGAGATCGGCGCTGCGCTCGGGCTACGCTCGACCACGACATCGCGCCTCGTCGGCGATCTGGTGGAACGCCGTCTGCTGCTGGAAACCGCGGGGCAGAAAGCCGGCCGCGGCCGTCCGGCCGGAATTCTCATTGCCAATCCACGCCGCGTCGGTGCTTCCGTCATCTATGTCGCGAGCCAATCGCTGGTCGGCGCTCTGGTCGATCTCGACGGCCAGTTGCTTGAAGAACGCGTCGTCGAGATTGCCTCGGACGCAGATAACAGGGTTGTCGCAGGCGTGATGGCCGGGCTTGGCGCGGATCTGCTCGCCGCGATGCCGCGCGGCATGGAGCATGCCGGCACCGCCGTGTCGCTCTCGGGCTTGCTCGATCTCAGGCGCAAGCAATGGCTGATGTCGTCGCGCTGGCCCAACCTGCGCGGCCTCGATGTCGGTATTGCGCTCGGGGAAGCGGTTGGCCCCGTTGTGGTCTGTCGCAATCTTGACGCCGAATTGCGCGCGCGCATGGCRCAGGATTCGGAGCAGTTCTCGGATGGCGCGCTCCTGCTGCACTGGGGCTGGGGCATCGGACTGGGCTACGCCATCGGCGGACGCTCGCTCGCGCCGCCCGGCGGCTCCTTCGGAGAAGTCGGGCACTGGCGCTTCGCCGCGCTCGACGGCCGCCGTTGCGGCTGCGGCAACACCGCCTGCCTGGAAACGGGCGCGGCGCTCTGGTCGCTCCTGCCGGAACTGCGCCGGCGCTGGCCCGATCTCGCGGAGGACGAGAACCGCCTCTACCGACAACTGGCGCGTTGCGACCTGACCAGCCTGCCCGAGATCGACACGGCTGCGCGTTTGCTGGCRCGCGCACTCGCCAATGCGAGCCGCCTGCTGTTTCCCACCCGGATCATCGTAACCGGCCCGTTCGTCGCCAATGCGCAGCTATGGGCGCATTTCGACGGGTTGTTTAGGGCCGAGGGAACAATGCACGGGTTGATGATGCCTGAACTCGTCAGCGACCGCTCAAGCCGGCAATATGAAGTCCATGGAGCGGCGACGCCGCTGCTCAGCAAGGCGCTGGAAGACCTCTTGCAAGGCGCCTGACCGTCAGCGGACCGGATATCGGCCGGCCCAACGGCCTCGCCTGCTGCCTTTGCACCCGCTCTTCCGAAAGCCGCAATCGACTTGTCGGACCGATGTCTTCGCGCCTGTCTAGTCCTTAGCGCCTGTCTCGGCGCCTGTCCTGGCGTCAATCCTCGGCGGTTTCGCGCCGCAATTCCCAGGCGAGCATCGCCTCGGCGAGCGCATGCAGTTCCTGTTCCTTGGTGCTGGTATCGGAGGCAGCCTGAAGCTCCGCCACACGCAGCTGAGCTTGCTCATAATCCTCGTCGGTGTGAATTACGATCGGTTGTTTCATGGCAGCCCCGCGCTACGTCCGGGTCATGAAAGAGTCTGACCCAACCTGATTATAACCGAAAACCGGCGCATATGTTCCGCTAACGCGTCGGCAGGGCTGCATAATACGCCGCGATTGCCGCAATCTCGTTCACCGACATGTGCCGCGCCATGTAGCGCATTTCCTTGTGAGCCCGCTTGCCGTTGCGAAAGGCCATCATCTGGTTGAACAGATAGCGCTCGTTCTGCCCTGCCAGATGCGGCACTTCGGTGTCGCGGGCGATGCCGTCCGCGCCATGGCAGGCAGCACAATCTTCGAGCGGGGATGTCCGTGGCTCAGACGCCACCGGCGTAACCATCATCAACCCGGCCACCGTGAGCGAGGCCGCAGCCGTCATCCCCAGGCCAAATCTGAACCAGCTCATGATCGAGGCTCCTCCCATCGCAGCCTTCGCCGCAAAGCCATGGGCGAGCCTGTCGCACGGTAAGCGTTAAGATCGCGGAAGCTCCGCCCGAGAAATGTGGGGGGTGCGCATTGGCTCGTACCTGCAGGCTCGCTAGCGCGCTGCCGGTGGTGCCGGATGGATGAACGGCCACGGGCTTGCCTCAGTGCCGCGCGGAATGGTGATCTCGATCAACGCGGGACGATTATCGGCCAGCGCCTTCTCCAGCACAGGGCGGAAGGTTTCGGGCGTGTCGACCCGCACTGCCTCGACCCCGAAGGACCGGCCGAGCTGGACGAAGTCCGGGTTGACGAGGTCCGAGCCGATCAGCCGGCCCTCGAAGCCCGTCAGCTGGTCGCGCCGGACATTGCCGTAGGAGCTGTTGTTGAAGACCAGCGTAACGACGCCGATGCCGTATTGCACGGCCGTCGCCAGTTCCTGGACTGCAAACAGGAAACCGCCATCCCCGGTGATCGCGACCACGGGCCGATCCGGCCACGCCACTTTCGCGCCAAGCGCGGTCGGGAAGCCTGAGCCGAGCGTGCCCTGATAGCCGGAGGACAGATAGGTCCTGGGCTCATAGACCTTGAAGCCGTACCAGGAGGCAAAGCCGACTTGGGAGAGTTCGTCGGTGACGATGCCGTCCCTCGGCAACACCTCGCGCAGGACCTGCAAATAGGCCATTTGCGGTTGGATCGCCTGGATCTTGGCTTCAGCCGCCGCGGTCGCCTCCGTGATCACCGCGCGGCGGCCGGGGCGGCTCTGCGGCAGCCGCCCGGCTGCCTTGGCGAGCGCAGCCGTGGCCGCACGGGCATCGGCCAGGATCGCGACATCGGGAATGGAGCGGCGCATCTCGACCGGATCGATATCGATGCGAACCGATTTCAGGTTCGGCGGCGTATGTGACCAGCGCCAGCCCGGCAGTTCCAGGCGCGTACCGATGCCGATCAGCAGGTCGGTCTGGGGCCAGAGCTCATAGGCCGCAGCCATGGTGAGGCCGAGTTCATGGTCATTCGACAGGATGCCACGACCGCTGCGGAAGGCGACGACCGGCGCATCGATCAGTTCGGCCAGTTGCAGGATGTCATCCGCGGCATCGAACGCGCCGCTGCCGACGAAGATCATCGGCGCCTTCGCCGCCGAGATCAGTCTTGCGGCGCGGTCAATGGCGTCAGCGTCGATGGGTGGCGGTGGCGAGGGATCGAGCACGGAGGTGACCGGCACTTCCCCCGGCTGCGTGAAGACGTTCCAGGGCATTTCCAGCGCGGCCGGACCGCGCCGTCCCGAGAGCATCGCCTGGAAGGCCCGAGACACCGCTGTCGGCGCCAACGCCGGGTGCTCGACGCGCTCGGCCCATTTGGTGAAGCCGCGCAGGGTCGCAAGCTGGTCCGGCATCTCGTGCAGATGCCCGCGACCACGATCGAGGAAGGGGGTTGGCACCTGCCCCGTCAGGCAGAGCACCGGCTCGTTGCCACCAAAGGCCGTCAACAGGGCCGCCCCGGCGTTGAGGATGCCGGGGCCGGGCACGACGGTGCAGACCGAGGGCCGTCCGGTGGCCCTTGCGTAGCCGAAGGCCATGTAACCGCAGGCCTGCTCGTGACGCGCTCCGATGGTTGCGATCCTGTCCTTGTTCCGCTCGAGCGCGTCGAACAGGCCGTAGATCTGTGCCCCGGGAAGACCGAAGACCGTATCGATGCCATGATCGATCAGCCCGGACACAAGTCCCTCGCCGCCAGTCGCTCTCACCATATCCGCCTCACCTTGTCCTGCAGATCCGCCCAACGGGCCGTCACCTTGAGTGGAGTCCCCGCCCCTGCGCCCCGTTAACTCACGCAGCGATGATCGGGGACGCCTGGAAGGAGGGCTGACGCACCGGCGTCTCAGCGAAGAGCGTGCCCTCCTCGAACCAGGAGCGCGGAGCTGGCGCGCCCCAGAGCGTCTGGCGCTGCGGATCGCGCAGATCCCAACGGATCGGTTCGTGGTCGGGGTCGACCGTCTGGTAGTCCGAGCAATAGATCTCGATCCGATGACCGTCGGGGTCGCGGATATAGAGGAAGAAGGCATTTGAGATGCCGTGCCGTCCGGGGCCGCGCTCGATATTGGTGACGTAGCCGGTGGTCGCCATCAGATCGAGCAGGTCGATGATGTTGAGCGGCGTCGGCACCCAGAAGGCAACATGGTGGAGGCGCGGCCCAACCCCATGGGTGAAGGCCATGTCGTGAACGCCACCCTTGCGGTGCATCCAGGCCGCCCAGAGCCGGCTGCCATCCTCGTTCACCGTGTATTCGGTCGTTCGGAATCCGATCGCGTTATAGAACGCGACGGACGCGTCGACATTGTCGGAGAAGCAGTTGAAATGGTCGATCCGGAGCGGCTTCACGCCCTTGTAGAGCGCGTATTTCTGGTGAACCGACGGAAGCTTGTCCATGCTGAAATAGAACTCCAGCGGGACGCCGAGCGGGTCGACAGTCCTGAGCGTGCGGCCCTGGAACGGCGCCTCGACAAACCGGGCCGGCAGGCCGTTCGCCCGAAAGAAATGATGTGCCTTGTCCAGATCCTCTTCCGAGAAAACCTTGAAACCGAGTACCTTTGCGACCGGGCTTTCACCCTTCTCCAAGACGATGCAATGGTGTCCACGTTCTTCCATCGCACGCATGTAGACTCGGCTCTCGCTCTCGTCCGTCACTAGCAGCCCAAGCGTATCGGACCAGAAGGCTCGCGAAGCCGCCAGATCGCACACGGACAGGACGACGTGATTGAGCCGCACCACCTGAAAGGGCGGATTCAATACCGGCTGCGGGACAGGCATAGAGCTTCCTCCTTGGTATCTTATTCCTGCTGCCGGCCTGCTTTTCGAGGGCTTGATGCTGTGAAGCCGGTGGCACGGCTGCGACCACGGCCGCCGTTCCCGCTTCGATCCTTCCCGTTACCGGTCAGCCTCCGAGCCCGAGCTTTGGGACCTTGTGGCTGTCATAGGCGACCGCGATGTTCTTCGTCTCCATGTAGAAATCGAAGGAATAGTCGCCGCCGTCACGGCCGATGCCGGAACTCTTGATGCCTCCGAACGGGGTCGGCAAATGCCGCACATTCTCGGAGTTCACCCAGATCATGCCGGCTTCGAGATCGCGAGCGACACGGTGCGCGCGGCCGATATCACGGGTCCAGAGATAGCCGGCGAGCCCGTAGCGGACATCGTTGGCGACCCGAACCGCATCGGCCTCATCCTCGAAGGGAATCATGGTCAGGACAGGACCAAAGATCTCCTCCTGGGCGATCCGCATTCCAGCTGCAGCGTCGACATAGAGCGTCGGCTCGACATAATTGCCGGCCCCCTCCATCGCCCGCCCGCCGCCGCAGGCGACGCGTGCCCCGCCCTCTCGCGCGAGCGCAGGGTAGGACAGGACCTTTTCGGCATGACGCGGGTGGATCAACGGCCCGATCTCCGTTGCCGGATCGAGCGGGTGGCCGACTTTGATACGCCGGACACGCTCGACGACTCTTTCGCTGAAGCTGTCATAGATCGAGCGCTGGACCAGCGCGCGCGAGGACGACGTGCAGCGTTCGCCATTCAGCGAGTAGATCATGAACAGCACGGCATCGAGGGCGCGGTCCAGGTCGGCATCGTCGAAAACGATCACCGGGTTCTTGCCGCCGAGTTCGAAATGCACGCGTTTCAGCGTCTTTGCGCCTTGCGCCATGATGTGCGAGCCGGTCGTGGTCTCGCCGACGAAGGCGATTGCCCGGATCGCGGGATGCTCGGTCAGGGCCTTGCCAGCCTCTTCGCCGAGCCCGTGCACCAGATTGACGACGCCCGCGGGCAATCCGTGGGCGCGGATCACCTCATCCATGATCTCGGTCAGGATGACCGCGGAGAGCGGTGACCACTCGGCCGGCTTATGGACGACGGTGCAGCCGGCGGCGAGTGCCGGCGCGATCTTCCAGGTCGACAGCATGAAAGGCGTGTTCCACGGCGTGATCACGCCGACGGGGCCGATCGGTTGGCGGATGGTGTAGTTGATATGGTCGGTATCGGGCAGCGAAAGCCCGTTGCCCGCCTCGGTGGCACGATCGGCGTAGAAGCGAAAATTCTCGGCGCCGCGCAGCGCAGCCTTGGCCATATAGCGGATCGGTTGGCCAGTATCGCAACTCTCGACGAAGGCGATCTCCTCGGCTCGCGCCTCGATCGCATCCGCTATCGCATGCAGGATCTTGCGACGCGTCGCGCCTGGAACATCGCGCCAGACCTTGAAGGCCGCCTCGGCGGCGCGGGCCGCACGGTCGATCTCCGCTGCACCACCGGAGGCGATGGTGCATTGATGCTCATTGGTGGCCGGATCGAGCGTTTCGAAGGTGGCGCTCGTGGCGGAGAGCACGCGCTCTCCGGCAATGACATGCGGAACGACCCCGCCGGTGAGGAAGCGCGCCATGGCGCGCTCGGCCCCGATCAGATTGCTGGCGAACTTCGGATCGATGGCCCGGTTCATGCGAGGCCTCCCTTGCGTGCGAGGCGTTCATGCAGATTGTTGGTCTTGAGCGAGGCCGTCCCGTCGATCTCTTGGACCTCGACTGTGAGACCGAGCCCGATCTTGCTGAACAGGTCGGCGGTTTGCGCTTCGAGCGTCGCCATCAGCGCTTCGGCGACCCGCCGGCGCGTCGCGGCATCCCGACCCTCCCCGATCCGAGCCAGAACGGCAACAAAACCGTGGGTCGGATCGCCATCGGCGATCGCGAAGATATCGCGGCGTTCGGCCCGCGTCCGCAGGCCGCCAATGGGGAAAACCCCGGTTGCGAGCGCTGTATGGTGCAATTCGTCGACCAGCCGGCGGAGCGACAGCGCCGGCTCAAGATTGGCTGAATATTCGACGATGATATGCGGCATCCGCGCACCCGCCTCGTGTTCGAAATTAAATTAACGTGTTAAATTAATTTGAGCAAGCGATTACCGGCGCGAACCGCTAGAATGGTGGCATTGCTCTGATCCTGCGCACCGCCCCGGAAGGGACCACGTTTGAGAAGCCCCGCTCCACCCCCCGATGAGTCCTCGCAAGGTGGGACGCGTGTCCATCTTCGCCATTTCTCGAAATCCCTGCCGATGTCCCTGCTGCGGGCGCGCGAAGCGGTCATGCGCTGCTTTCGGCCGTCGCTGCGGCAATATGAAATCACGGAGCAGCAATGGCGGGTGCTGCGGGCGCTGAACTCGGTGCCCAGCCTGGAGGTGACCGATCTCGCGCGCGCAACGTTCCTGCTCGCGCCGAGCCTGTCGCGGATCCTCGTCGACCTCGAGGCCAGACACCTCATCACGCGAGGGGCCGATCAGCGTGATCTGCGTCGCGCCATCATCTCGATCAGCCCGGCCGGCGCCAGTTTGATCGAAACGGTGACGCCGGTCTCGGAAGCGATCTACCGCGACATCACCAGCCGCTTTGGCGACGAGAAACTCGCGACTCTGCAGGCCTTGCTGCGCGAGCTGGAGGGCGTGGCCAGCGCTGTCGCACCCCATGACGAGAGTGCGGGCAAGCCGCCCCCGCCAKGGGAAACCACGCGAAAGAAGCGAAGGATTCCCCTGAAACGGAAGCGCAGCGCGACCTGACGACGCGCCGCGCTCCGGCCTCCTTAGACCTTGCCGAGGATGGTGGTCATCTCGGCCGGGGTGAAAGCCCGCATCGTCTGGTTGCGGATGTTACCGAGCTTGGCAACGGCAAGACTGAGCGCAGTGGCGCTCATCTCGTCGGGAGCATCCACGGTGACGAGGACGTCATACTTGCCGAGCGTGTAATAGGCGTCCTTGACGGTGATCCCCTTGGATTTCGCCATCTCCCGGAATGCTTCCAGGCGTTTGACGCTGTCATTGACGTTACGGATGCCTTGATCGGTGAAGTTCGCGAGGACGACGTAGGTAGCCATGACGCGCTCCTCCCTTTGAGCCCCGGCGCAATGCACCACAGCTGGAGACGCCAGTCGATCTGTACCTGGGGGAATGGCGTGCCTGCCTTGCGAGACGCGCGTCCAGCTCCGCCTGGGAGCGCCTCGCCTATTGCGGGCTCTTGATGGCCTGGCTCACCCGCGCCGATGAAATGCTCGTTTCGCCTCTGAACGGTTCGTCCATGATGATGATGAGGCCGAGCACCATGCCGATTGCGCCCATATGCGCCGCGATCAGGGCAAGAGCGGCAGGGTTCAGGTAAAAGCGGCCGTTCATCAGCATCGCGCCGAGCAGAAAGATCAGGATCATCCACCAGAAAATCCCCGGCACGCTCTTGGTCGCCGTTTCGAGCCGCCCCTGGCGATATTCCTCCAGCCTGTCCAGCAATCCGCGCAGCGAGGAGGCCGAATCCCGATACTCCGCCGCAACCTTGCGCACCTGCAGGACCAACGCAGCGAGCGCACGATCAGCGGTCGCAGAAAGCCCGGCATCCTCGGTCGAGAGGGAATGCCACTCATCGCGGGTCACGGCACCGACATAGTCTCGCAGCGCCTTCCGCGCCGCCTCGGGCTCGCTCCCGTCGAGACTCGCCAGATCCCGATCGAGGCGCGCGATATAGGAGCCCTCACGCGAAACCGCGTCATCAGCCCGCGCCAGATTTACACGGACATCCGCAAGCATCAGGGCGAGCACGAAAACCGAGAACGCCAGCAGACTGCCATGAACGACCTCGGCGAGCTTGTTGGGCTCGTCGGCAGCGTCCCGAGGCCGGGCAAACCATAGGC
>NZ_JBFTRC010000137.1:0-15262 GCF_056399325.1 Allobosea sp. 01N443 | reverse complement strand
GATCGGGCTTCGGCGTGGCCTGGACAGCCTAATGGCCTGATCAACGGGCGTTGCCGTTATTTTTTGCACGCGCGGCGGCTTCGACAGCTCGGTCCGTATCCGGCTAACTTGTTGATTTTTATCACGTTCCTCCTGTCGTGTTAACCTAACGTTCGTTCGCATCTGCGAAGGGAAGGGCGCGCTACGACGAGGGGGCAACGCGATGCGGCAATTGGGGCTGACTGCGAAGATCACCATGCTGTTTGCGCTCATGGGGATTGCCGCTGGCCTCGGGTTGTTCAGCGCGGTTCGGGGCTTTGACGCGGTCCGCGAAATCGATCGCGATGCCTTTTCGAGCATGGCCTTGGTCAACCGCGCGGCGCTGCTCTCGAATCGCGTGGCGCAGGCCTCGCTGCTCAGCCGCTTCGATGACGCGGCCACGCCGCGTGCGATCGAGACCGCGCTCGATTCCCTTGATGGAGCTGTGGAGCTGGTCGATGCCGCACGAGCCAGTCTGATCTCGTCGTTGCCGGGCGAACTCCGCGATGCCAATCCGACCTTGGATGCCCGGATCAGGACGTTCATTTCATTCCAGCGCGACATCGTCACGATGGGGCGCGAGGTCTCGGCAAAGGCCGCGCTCATCGAGGCCTCGGCCGAGGCGGCGCGCGAGAATGTCCGCCAGATCATCCTCGTCACGTCGAAGCTCGCCGATGGCCTGGACAGGCGTGCGCAGCTCGGCGCTGCAGAGGCTGCGGGGCTAGCTCACGCACTGCGCCTGCGGGTGATCGCGACAGCGGTTGGTCTCCCGCTCGCCTGCGCGCTGCTGGCGATGTACCTGCTCAGGACCCAGCTCACCCGCCCCCTGCGCGATCTGATGGCCGCTATCGCCACCGCGACGGCGACCTCTGCCGTCATCGCGGTGCCGCATGTCCGGCGTCGCGACGAGATTGGCCAGCTTGCCCGCACCGTGCGGGCGCTGAGCGAAGTGCGGGCGACCCTGGTCACCCGCGATGCCGAGGCCGACCGGGCTCTGTTCCACCAGAACCAGCGAACCGAGGAGCTCGGCCGCATCGCCGAGGAATTCGAACACCGGATTGGTGCCGTGCTTCACGATATCGCCGGGTTGAGCGAAGCTCTGCGCACCGCACAACAGGATTCTGCGGTGCGGGCACAGCAGGTCTCGCAGAGCACGGGCACTGCCGCTTCCGCCGTCGACGGGGCGGGGTTGGAGGCACGGCGCATCACCGAGGCGGCCCTGCGCCTGGAGCAGGTGATCGGCCAGATCAATGCGGAAGTGCACCGGGTTTCACAAACGGCGACGGTGGCGACGCAGGATKCCGCTGGCACCTCCGGCCTTGTCCTGCGTCTGACCGAGAATGCGGGGCAAATCCGCGATGTCGTCGACATCATCGAGACGATCGCTCGGCAAACCAATCTGCTTGCGCTGAACGCAACGATCGAGGCGGCGCGCGCCGGCGTGCATGGCCGGGGGTTTGCCGTCGTCGCGAGCGAGGTCAAGGCGCTGGCGGGCCAGACGGCTGACGCCACCGCGCAGATCGTGCGGCGCATTGCAGCGGTCAACGCGGCGCTGTCGCAGGCGGCGCAGGCGGTTTCGGGCATCGTCGCCAGTGTCGGTGCCGTCGAACAGGCCAGCACCGAGATTTCGACCATGGTCGCCTCGCATTCCGAGCTGATGGGCTCGCTCGGGGACACGGTCGCGCGTATTTCGGGTGTGACGGAAACGGCTGCGGGCGCAATGGCGGAGATCGCCGAGGCGAATGCTCAGACTGTCGAACAGGCGGGCAGGGGCGCGTTCGGGGCCCGCGACCTCGACGAGCGCATCGCTGCGCTGCAGGGCGAGGCGGAGGAATTCGTCAGGCGCCTGCGCGCCGCCTGATCCCGTTCTGTTCTTGCGCTTGCATTGCGCGAGCGACTCGCGCCTTTGTGCGGCATGATCGCATATCGGATTCCTTCGCGATGAGCTGGTCGCCGCAACAGGATGCCGCGCTGAGCGCGGTCGCACGCTGGCTACAGGCTGGCGAGCCTCAGGTTTTTCGCCTGTTCGGCTATGCCGGCACGGGCAAGACGACGCTCGCGCGCCATATTGCCGAGGGTGTCGATGGCACAGTCCTCTTCGCCGCCTTCACCGGCAAGGCGGCGCTGGTGCTGCGCAACAAGGGCTGCGATGGCGCCCAGACCATCCATTCATTGATCTACCGCTCGCGTGGCGTCGATGAGGAAAGCCCGACATTCGTGCTCAACCGCGAGAGCAACGCGGCCAAGGCCGGGCTGATCATCATCGACGAGTGCTCGATGGTCGACGAGGAGTTGGGCAAGGATCTGCTCTCCTTCGGTACGCCGGTCCTTGTGCTGGGGGACCCGGCGCAGTTGCCCCCGGTCAAGGGCGGCGGGTATTTCACCGAGACCGAGCCGGACGTGATGCTGACCGAGGTCCATCGCCAGGCTGCGGACAATCCCATCGTCAGGATGTCGATGATCGTCCGCGAGGGAGGGCGCCTCGATGTCGGCGACTACGGCGAGAGCCGGGTCATTCGCCGCGATGCGGTCAATTCCGAGCTGGTGTTGGGTGCCGATCAGGTCCTGGTCGGCATGAACAAGACGCGCCGGCTCTACAATGCGCGCATCCGGCAGCTCATGGGGCGCGATTCCACCGTGCCGGTCGCGGGTGAGAAGCTCGTCTGCCTGCGCAACGACAAGAGCAAGGGCCTGCTCAATGGCGGCTCCTGGATCGTGCAGGAACTCAAGACCTCGAAGAAGGGCCTGATCACGATGCGAGTCACGCCGGAGGACGATACCGGTGGAAAGCCGGTCAAGGTCTCCGTGATGCCCAATTTCTTCGACGGCACCGAGGAGGAGGTGCCGTGGGAGCTGCGCAAGCACACCGATGAATTCACCTTCGGCTACGCCCTGACGGTCCACAAGGCGCAGGGCTCGCAATGGGATGACATCGTCCTCTTCGACGAGGCCTTTGCCTTTCGCGAGCACCGGGCGCGCTGGCTCTATACCGGGCTGACGCGTGCGGCCGAGACGATCACGGTGGTGGTGTAGCGGCAGACCCCCTGGGATTCACAGGGCCTGCGCCGTGGTCCCCTTGGCAATGATGGGGCCGGTCGGCCTCCCTGTCGGCGAGCCTGTCGCGGGTTCCAGGGTGATCTCGAAGAGCTGATCCTTGCCAAGCGGCAGTTGGTCCAGCCTGAGATGGGTCGAGCGGGCACGCTCGATCAGCCCCACCGAACGCGGGCCCACCGCGCGGTCCCACAGTGTCCAGATTTCGAGGGCCTTGCCTTCGGGAACATGGATTGCCTGCAGCGGCACCATCTCCACCCTGCCGTCGGCGAAGGTGTTGACGACCGCTGCAGCGACGCTGGCTTCGGTCATCAGCACGGCGACCATCACGGGCTGGCGCCTGGCCCGATCGAGGGCGTTCAGGAGACCTGCAGCGAGAACGATTATCGCCAGCGCTCCGGCGAGCGCTGCGCCGCGCCAGACGAAGAGGCTGTTCCACCAATCGGCCAGGCGGCTGGTTGCGGCCGCGGCGGGGCGCGACGCCTGAGCCGGTGCTGCACTGCTCATGCCTGCGGGAGCCGCCTGCTGCGCGACGGCCGCCAGCTCGGTCTCGATCCGGCTCCATAGCGCGGCTGGCGGCTCGATGGGCGCGGCGGTGGCATCGATGGCCGCGAAGTGAACGCGCCAGCGCTCGACCGCTGCAGCGAGATCAGGATCGGTCTCGAGCTGCTGGTCGAAGGCCGTGAGGTCGGCCCCCTCGATCAGGCCAAGCACATATTCGCCCGCCAGCGCGGTGCGCTCCTCCGGGCCGAGAGATCTGGTGGAGGAGGGGCTCATCCGAGGCACTCCTTGAGCGAGATCAGGGAGCGGCGAATCCAGGATTTGACGGTGCCGATCGGCATTTTGAGGCGACCGGCGATCTCGCCACGGGTCAACCCCTGGACGAAGGCAAGCAGCACGATGCCGCGCCGCTGCGGTGGCAGCGTCTCCAGGCAGGCGCGGAGTGCCTTGGCGTCGGACAGTTTCGACATCACCGTCTCAGGATCGTCCTCTTCGCTCGCGGTTTCCTCGGCGACAGGCATATCGGTGGTTTCCGTGCGCTTCTCATCCCGCAGGATCGAGAGCGAGYGGTTGCGCAGGATCGCGTAGATCCAGGTCAAGCCGGCACCGCGCTGCGGATCGAACCGCGTCGCATGTCGCCAGATCAGGACGAAGGTATCCTGCACTGCCTCCTCGGCCAGCGCGCGCCGCTTGAGCAGACGCTGGGCCACGCCGATCATACGCGCGGCCTCGGCGTCGTAGATGCGCTTGAGCGCAAGTTTATCTCCGGAGGCACAGTCGCGCAGCGCGGTTTCGATGTCCGTAGCCTTTGGCGGCACTACGGCGTTCATCGCCATCCCTGTCTCCTCCTCGGCGCAGCGCCTCAGCCTTGCGCGAATAGATGAATACGCGGCTCGGCCAGCTTCGGATGCGTCTCAGTTTTTTGTTTTTTCCTTCGCATCCGCTCCTGTGCCGCAAGCTTACCCCGATTGGGTGCCGCGCCAGATCAGGCGGCGAACAGCCCTCGAAACAATGCGACAGACGATTGGGAGGATAACATGCAGATTGCACGCGCCACACGCCTCGCGCTGATTGCTTCCACGATTCTGGGGGCTTCCTTCGCCGCGACCTTGGCAGCCCCCGCCGGAACCCTCGCCGCCCTGACGGGCGACGACACGCTGACAATGATCGATACGGCGACGCAGAAGGCGGGCAAGGCCATCAAGGTCACCGGCATGACCGGCAAGATCGCCGGCATCGATGTCCGCCCCGCCGACGGAATGCTCTACGCGCTGTCGACCGACGGCACGATCTTCACGGTCGATATGGCGAGCGGGAAAGCGACGATGAAGTCGAAGATGGATACCACGCTTGCCGCTGGCACGATGGCGACGGTCGATTTCAACCCGGCCGCCGACCGGTTGCGCGTCATCGGCGCCGACGGCACCAACCTTCGCGTCAAGGTCGAGGATGGCAAGACCACGGTCGACGGCAAGTTGAAATTCGCCGAGACCGACATGCACAAGGGCGAGACTCCGATGGTCGTTGCCGGCGCCTATTCCAACTCCGTGAAGGGCATCAAGGAGACGGCGCTCTACGATATCGACGGCAAGTTCGGCGGGTTGCTGAAACAGGCACCGCCGAATGACGGCGTGCTGGGCGCTGTCGGCAAGCTCGGCGTCACAGCGAAGGCGATCGCCTTCGATATCGAGACCGATGCGTCAGGCGCCAATACCGGCTGGCTGCTGGCGGACGGCACCCTGCATAAGGTCGATCTGGCAACGGGCAAGGCTTCGATGGTGGGCAAGGTCACCGGGCTGAACGGGCCGGTGCGCGACGTCGCGGCGCTGCCGGCGATGTAGGCAAACGGGACCGAAACCGCCTCGGAGGGGCCGCCACGCCGCAGGGCGTGGCGGCCTTTCGATGTTCTATCTCGGCGCACCGCATCGGGGCATGCGATTTTTGCCATAGTTGGCCCGGATGCTCGGCTTTGCCTGCTCAAGGCGAGGGAGCCGTCGATGGCGCGCGATTCGCGGTTGAATATTCTCGGTTTGCAGCGCTTCGGCTTGGGGCTCCGACCTGGCGATCTCACGGCGATCGGCGGCGACGCCCGGGACCTGTTTCTCGATGAGGTCAAGCGCAGGAGCGTTCCCGTTCCGATTGGCCTCGAGCTCGTCGGGCAGGCGCAGATCGGATCGGCGTTCTATGCCTTCCAGGATAAGGAGAAGGCCGAGCGAGAGGCCCCGCGCCCGGCCATGCAGGCGGCGATGATGCCTGCTCCGGGCGGGATGAACGAAGGGCAGGGGGCGTCGGCGCCTCCCGAGCCTCCCTTGCCGCAAAGGATCTACCGCGACGAAGTGGCTGCGCGGATGCGTGCCGGCCTGGAACCGCTCGCCGGTTTTGGCGAACGGCTGGCGCAGTTCTGGTCGAACCATTTCTGCATCTCCGTCTCGCAAGGCAACTTCGTGCGGGTGCTGGCGGGGGCTTATGAGCGTGAGGCGATACGCCCCTATGTCTTTGGCCGGTTCGAAGACATGCTCCTGTCCGTCGAGAGCCATCCGGCCATGCTGATCTATCTCGATAATCAGCAATCGATCGGGCCGAACTCTCCGGCAGGCAAGCGCCGCGGCCGTGGGCTCAACGAGAACCTCGCCCGCGAGATCATGGAACTGCATACGCTGGGCGTCTCCGGCGGCTATTCGCAAGGCGATGTGACGAGTCTGGCTCGCATCATCACGGGCTGGACAGTTGCTGGCCGCGACGGCCGGCTCGGCTTCCCCGGCGCCTTTGCCTTCAATGCCGGCGTGCATGAGCCTGGCGTTCATCCGCTGCTCGGCAAGGATTACGAGGAGGCTGGGGCGGAGCAGGGCAGGCTCGCACTGCTCGACCTCGCGCATCATCCCGCGACAGCCCGGCATGTCGCGTTGAAGCTCGCGCGGCATTTCGTGGCGGACGATCCCCCGCCGGCGCTCGTTTCCCAGCTGGTGGAAACCTGGCGCCGTACGGAGGGCGATCTCGCCGCGGTATCGGCCGCGCTCATTCAGTCGAACGACGCATGGGGTGCGGAGGCCGCGAAGCTGCGCCAGCCGCAGGAGCTTTTGCTGGCGATGCTGCGGGCGCTTGGACGCAAGCCGGAGTTCGGTCCCATCGCAGGAGCGCTCGCGACGATGGGCCAACCACTCTGGCAGCCCTCGGGACCGAATGGCTTTCCCGGAAACAACGATGCGTGGGCGACACCGGAAGGCATCAAGACGCGGATCGACGTGGCGKCAGCGTGGGGGCGTCAGGCGGCTGGTACCGCCAGCGACCCACGGGCCCTGCTCGAGGCGGTGCTGGGCCCGCTCGCTTCAGCCGAGACCAAACAGGCGGTGGCCCGCGCCGAGAGCAAGCCGCAGGCGATCGCGCTCTTGCTGATGTCGCCCGAATTCCAGCGGAGGTGAGCCAGATGTCAGACGCGATCCGCGACGATGACGACGATTGCGAGGCGATGACACCATCACGCCGGTCCGTGCTGGGGGCGGCAAGCGCGCTCTTCGCCTGGTCATTCATGCCGAAATTCGCCCATGCGGCGGCCGGCAGTCGGGATGCGCGCTTCATCACCGTGGTGCTGCGCGGCGCACTCGACGGCCTCGCCGCCGTTCCGCCGATCGGCGACCCGAACTATGCCGATCTGCGTCAGGATATCGCGCTGCAGCGCGATGGATCGGATGCGGCGTTGCCGCTCGATGGCTTCTTCCACCTCCACCCCGCCATGCCCAACCTCGCCCGGCTCTACGGCCAGGGGCATGCCGCGATCGTGCATGCGGCAGCGACGGGCTATCGCGAGCGCTCGCATTTCGATGGGCAGGATGTGCTGGAAAGCGGTCAGCAAGGCCCGGGACGCGTCGATAGCGGCTGGCTCAACCGCATGATCGCGGCGCTGCCGGCCGGTGAGACGATCGCGCGTCACGGGGTACTCGGGGTCGGTGTGGTGCCACCATTGATCGTCAGGGGCCAGGCCCCGGTGCTGGGCTGGGCGCCGCCGGTGATGCCGCGCGCCGGAGATGATCTGATCCAGCGACTGGGCGACCTTTACGGGCAGCGCGACCCCATGCTGGCAAACGTGCTTGCTCGGGCGATCGAGACCGAGACGATCGTGCTCGGCCAGGGCATGGGCGGCGACAGGATGCGATCACGCGGCGGCCCGGGCAATCCCCAGGGCATGATCCAGATCGCTGAGGGAGCGGCGCGGCTCGTTGGTGCCGATGACGGTCCTCGTATTGCGGCGCTGGCCTTCGAGGGCTGGGATACCCACGCCAACGAGGGCGGCGCCAAGGGGCGGCTCGCCGGGCTGCTCGGCGGGCTCGATGGTGCGTTCAATGCGTTCGAGACCGGGCTGAAGCGGGTCTGGAAGGACACGGTCGTGATGGTCGTCACGGAGTTCGGTCGAACCGCCAGGGTCAACGGCACGGTCGGAACCGATCACGGTACCGGTACTGTCGCGTTCCTGGTCGGCGGCGCGGTCAGGGGCGGTCGTGTGATCGCGGACTGGCCGGGGCTGAAACCGGAGCAGCTCTGGGAGCAGCGCGACCTGAAGCCGACCACGGATATCCGGGCGGTCGCAAAGGGTGTCGTGACCGATCTGTTCGGCCTGTCGGGACCGGTTCTGGCCGAGAAGGTATTTCCCGGCACCGGCGATATTGCGCCGATGCCGGGCTTGGTCGTCTGATCCCGATCAGGCCCAGGCGCGCTTGGCGAGCTTGGCCTCGAAGGCGTCGATCTTCGGCGCCTTCTCCATGGTCAGGCCGATATCGTCGAGCCCGTTCAGCAGGCAGTGCTTGCGGAAGGGGTCGATGTCGAACGTCACCGTGCCGCCATCCGGACCCTTGATTTCCTGCTTTGCGAGATCGACCGTCAGCGTCGCGTTGGAGCCGCGATCGGCGTCGTCGAAGAGCTTCTCAAGGTCTTCGGGCGAGACCACGATCGGCAGGATGCCGTTCTTGAAGCAGTTATTGTAGAAGATGTCGGCAAACGAGGTCGAGATCACGCAGCGGATGCCGAAGTCGAGCAGGGCCCAGGGAGCATGCTCGCGCGACGAGCCGCAGCCGAAATTGTCCCCGGCAACCAGGATCTCCGACTTGCGGTAGGCCGGCTGGTTCAGCACGAAATCGGGGTTCTCAGCGCCATCCTCGTTGTAGCGCATCTCCGCGAACAGCGCGGTGCCCAGCCCGGTGCGCTTGATCGTCTTCAGGTACTGCTTGGGGATGATCATGTCGGTGTCGACATTGATCACCTTCAGCGGCGCCGGGGTGGAGGTCAGGGTGGTGAAGGGCTGCATGGCGAGGGCTCCAACAGGTCTTTCTGGCTAGGATATCGTGACGTGGCCGACAACGCGCTTCACAGCTGCGCGGTCAGGAGTTTGAAGCTGGCGAAGGTGAAGAAGGCGGCAAGGCAGGCCTCGGCACGACGGCGGATCTTGCGATAGCCCGCGATCATGGAGGGGGTCGAAAACAGCAGGGCATATCCCTGATTGATCAGAAGCGAGATCAGCAGGCAGCCGATGATGATGGCATGCACCACAACCACGGGTGTTTCCGGGCGCAGGCCGAGCGCGATGATCGCGGTCCAGCTCAAGATCGCCTTCGGGTTGGTCAGGTGCATGAGATAGCCGCGCAAATAGATGCGATGCCCCGAAACCGTGGCTTTCGGCGGGGGCATGTCCACTCGCATCGCTGAACGCGCCGATCGCCAGGCGAGATAGAGCAGATAGACGCCGCCGACGATCTTGATGGCATAGAGCGCACCGGGATGGGCCACGATCACGGCCGAGACGCCGATGGCGGCCAGGATGCCCCAGGTCAGGGAGCCGGTCGTGACGCCGAGTGCGAGCGTCATTCCGGCGCGCCGACCACGCTCCATCGACGTCGCCATCACGGCAAGATTGCTCGGGCCCGGGCTGGCAACTGCAAGGAAGAACGCGGAATAGACCAGGGCCAGGCTCGGCAGATGCCGGATCAGATCGTCCATCATCGTCTATCGCTCCGCCCCGGCCTCGATCGCTTCCATGTCTTCGTCCGAAAAGCCGAAATGATGGCCGATCTCATGGACCAGGACATGGGTGACGATGGCGCCCAGGCCCTCGTCATGTTCGGACCAGTAGTCGAGGATCGGACGGCGATAGAGATGGATCATGTTGGGCATCTGGCCCGTTTGCGGGCCCGAGCCCTGCTGTGGCAGGCCGACACCGGTGAAGAGGCCGAGGATGTCGAAGGGGCTCTCGATCTCGAGTTCCTTCAGCACATCGTCCTCGGGGAACTCGGTGACGTTGATGATCAGGTCCGCGCAGAGCGCGCGGAACTCGTCCGGCAGGCGGTCATAGGCGGTCTGCGCGAGGCTTTCGAAATCAGCGGCGCTGGGCGCCTTGACCTCGTCCCAGGCAACAGCGGACGACACCTCGGCGGATGCCGAGGCGCTGGCGGATGCTTTGATCGAAGGCACGGTTCCCATCACCAGATCTTGAGCTGATGCCCCAGCCACCAGGCGAGCAGCACGACACCGACCAGCGACAGCGCGCGACCGATGCGTCTGCCCCAGAGTTCGACAGTGTCGCCTTCAGGTGCGTCGCGGCCGGAGAAGTGATCGGCGGCGCGGCCCATGGAGGAGCTCAGCAGCCCCTCCTCGTCGCGCTTGACGCGCTCCAGCACTGCCTTGGCTTCGGCTGCCCGGGCGGCTTCGCGGGGATCGCCGGTCATGACCTGTGTCCCCGCTCGCGCATCAGCCCATCTGCCTCACATCGACGAAATGACCGACGAGCGCAGCGGCTGCGGCCATTTGCGGCGAGACCAGATGAGTGCGGCCCTTGAAGCCCTGACGACCCTCGAAATTGCGGTTCGAGGTCGAGGCGGCGCGCTGGCCGGGCTTGAGCTGGTCGGGGTTCATGCCGAGGCACATCGAGCAGCCGGGCTCGCGCCATTCGAAGCCGGCGGCGAGGAAGATCTTGTCGAGACCTTCTTCCTCGGCCTGCTGCTTCACCAGGCCGGAGCCGGGGACGATCATGGCATAGTCGAGCGAGCCGGCGATCGTCTTACCCTCGACGATCTTGGCGACGGCGCGCAGATCCTCGATGCGGCCATTGGTGCAGGAACCGATCCAGATCACGTCGAGCGGGATCTCGGTCATCCTGGTGCCGGGCTTCAGGCCCATATAGTCGAGCGCGCGCCATTTCGACGAACGCTTGGTCTCATCGGCGATGTCATCCGGGTTCGGCACGCTTCCCGCGACCGAGATCACGTCCTCGGGGCTGGTGCCCCAGGAGACGATCGGCGGCAGGTTGGCGGCATCGAGCTTGACGATACGGTCGAAATGCGCGCCCTCGTCGGTGCGCAACGTCTCCCAGTAGCGCAGGGCCTCATCCCAGGCCGCACCCTTCGGGGCCTTAGGCCGGCCGTTGAGATAGGCGAAGGCCTTCTCGTCCGGCGCGATCATGCCGGCACGTGCTCCGCCTTCGATCGACATGTTGCAGACCGTCATGCGGCCYTCCATCGAGAGGGAGCGAATGGCCTCGCCGGCATATTCGATGACCGAGCCGGTGCCGCCCGCCGTCCCGATCTCGCCGATGATGGCGAGGGTGACGTCCTTGGCGGTGACGCCCTTGGCCAGAGCGCCGTCCACCTGGACGAGCATGTTCTTGGCCTTCTTCTGGATCAGCGTCTGAGTGGCGAGCACATGCTCGACCTCCGATGTGCCGATGCCATGTGCCAGCGCGCCGAAGGCGCCATGGGTCGAGGTGTGGCTGTCGCCGCAGACGATCGYGGTGCCGGGCAGGGTGAAGCCCTGTTCGGGGCCGACGATGTGGACGATGCCCTGGCGGATATCGAGCTCGTTGAAATACTCGACGCCAAAGTCCTTGGCGTTCCTGGCCAGAGCCTCGACCTGGATGCGGCTCTCCTCCTCGGCGATGCCGGCCTTGCGGTCGGTCGTCGGGATATTGTGGTCGACGACGGCCAGCGTCTTCTCAGGCGCGCGCACCTTGCGGCCGGTCATGCGCAAGCCTTCGAAAGCCTGCGGGCTCGTGACCTCATGCACCAGATGCCGGTCGATATAGAGCAGGCAGGTGCCGTCTTCCTGGCGGTCGACGATGTGGTCGTCGAAAATCTTGTCATAAAGCGTGCGGGGGGCGGTGGACGACGTCATGTCGATAAGCCTCGGTCGTGGAAATCTGTGATGCCGGCGCTCAAGGCCGGCTGGCGCAACGCAAACAGCCTGTCGCCGGCCAACGGGCCGGTCTCAGGCGCGCCTAAGGCCCGCTGCCGCCGAGGTCGTGAAACGACCGAAGAAGCGCCAGGGCAGGCGCGCATGGTCATGCAGCGCCGCAAAATCCTGCGTCGTCGGGATGCGGCGCAGGTTCGCCTCGCGGCGCACGATGCGGCAGCAGTCATCCTCACTGGGCAGGACAGTGTTCATGACGATGTTCTAGCAGTTCCAAACTGTGCCGGCAACGAAGCCGACGCCGGGCCGCCCAACGCAAAACGCGGCCCCGAGGGACCGCGTTCCGGTATTCACTGCAGCGCAGTGGCGCTTACTTGGCAGCCGACTTGTCGCCCTTGGCAGGACGGGCTTCGACGCGCTCGGCGATACGGGCCGACTTGCCGCKACGATCGCGCAGATAATACAGCTTGGCGCGACGGACCTTGCCCTTGCGCACAACCTTGATGGAATCGATGTTCGGCGAATAGAGCGGGAAAACGCGCTCGACACCTTCGCCATAGGAAATCTTGCGGACGGTGAAGGCTTCGTTCAGGCCGCCGCCGTTGCGGGCGATCACGACGCCTTCATAGGCCTGAACGCGGCTACGCTCGCCTTCCTTGACCTTGACGTTGACCTGCACGGTGTCGCCGGGCTGGAAATGCGGGATTTCCTTGCCTGCGCTCAGCTTGGCGATCTGTTCCTGGTCGATCTGCTCGATGATGTTCATGGGTCTCTCCATGGCCGTTGTCGCGTGTGTTCACGCGGGCGTTACGGCTCGCTGTTTTCAGTTGAGTGGCTGGCCATACAGGAGAGGTAGGGCCTTGTCGAGGGGAATGAGGCGCTGGTGTCGCGCGCTATTTCGCTGCCATGCCAGCTTGCCCCTGCCTGAAGACCAGCCAGCCGAACAAAGCCATGTCGGCCAGCACCGTCAAGGCGCCCACGCCGGCAATCGGATCGCCGGTTGCGTTTCCGGAATGAACCAGGGCCACGCCGACGGTCAGGACGAGCGTTCCGAGGATCCAGAACCAGACCTGGATCACCGCGCTTCTGGCGAGGTCCAGGGATGGATGCAGCCGATAGAAGATGCCGAACAGAAACAAGGAGACCCATCCCAAGAGATTGAGATGGGCATGCGCCGGCAACGCCGAATGATCTCGCGAGATTGCCATGACGATGCCCCATATCATGCCAGCGAGGGCGATGAGGACGGCGGCGCGGAAGCTCAGAGTCGATGCATTCAAGGCAATCTCCCTCGCAGGTCAGGGATCAGAATCCGGTCGGCCGGGCCATCTTTGGTTCTATTGGGACAGGGATTTTCTGGTCAGGATAGAAAGAGGGCAGGTGGATCGCGTCATTTCAATGCAAACTCAATGAAATGGCGAGCAGCCTGGAGTGAGGATGTCCCGATCGAGGCAACAACACAAGATCTGCTTACTTCGTATTGTGACCTCTGACCAAGCCGGTGCTATGCGACAGATCGCGGGGGGGACACAGACCGGGATCTGTCTGCGAGGGCGGGTATCGCTCCATGGGCGCGCGAGGTGGTGTCGGGCGTAGCGGCTGATCGCAGGTCACTCCGTTCGCGATTTCCAATCGCATTCGGAATACCGTGCCCGCATTCACGCGCTTTGCTGGGGCGCTGCCAGGGCGCATAGCGTAAACGGACCCGTGTTCGTCTCTGTTTCGGATTGCTTCAATGCCTCAGGACATCGCCAAAGTCGCTCTCGTCACCGGCGCCGCGCGCGGCATCGGGTTGGCGACCACGAAACGCTTTCTGGCCGAGGGCTGGCAGGTCGCCTTGCTGGATATCGATGGGGCGACGCTGACATTGGCGATGGCGGAACTCAATGCACCGGACACGACGCTGGCGCTGACCTGCGACGTTGCCGAGGCTGCCGCGGTCGAAGCCGCCTTCAAGGCGCTGATGCAGCGCTTTGGCCGGCTCGATGCTCTCGTGAACAATGCAGGCACCGCCGTGTTCAAGCCGATCCTCGAGACGACGCTCGCGGAATGGCAGCGTGTGCTCGCGGTCAACCTCACCGGACCCTTTCTTTGTACGCAGGTTGCGGCGCCGCTGATGGCCGATACGGGCGGCGGCGCGATCGTCAACATCACCTCGATCTCCGGCCTGCGCGCCTCGACCTTGCGCGTCGCCTACGGCACCAGCAAGGCGGCTCTCGCCCATCTCACCAAGCAGCAGGCGGCCGAACTCGCCAGCCTCGGAATCAGGGTCAATGCAGTCGCGCCGGGCCCGGTCGACACCGCAATGGCCAAGGCGGTGCATAGCCCGGAAATCCGGGCCGACTACCATGACGTCATCCCGCTCAACCGCTACGGGCGGGAAGACGAACTCGCCGAGGCGATCTTCTTCCTGTGCTGCGAGAAGGCCAGCTACATCACCGGACAGACGCTTGCGGTGGATGGCGGCTTTGATGCGGTCGGGATCGGTCTGACGACCTTGCGTGGCGAAAGGCGCAATCGCTGATGTCGTGACGGGGCGCGCCGAGGGCATGCTTGGGGACGCTCAGGAACACGGGGCCAGCGGGTGAGGGGGCGGGAAATATTCCCTCGTAGGCGGAGAGTTTCCCGCGCTTTCAATGAACGGACCGAGTCTTTGCGCTCCGGGCTCGATCCGTCGGTTCGCTCCTCAGCATCTAACCTCGCGCTGCAAATGGCTCCATCAAGATGTAGGTGCCATCTGCCCGTTGATGCTTGTCGATCAGGGGGACGAGCCGCACGAAATGCTCGGTGCGGCAATGTGCATCGAGGGCAGCGCGATCCGGCCACTCCTCGATGAAGATGAAGTGCCCAGGGTCCTTCTGATCGATGAAGAGATCATAGGAAATGCAACGCTCTTCAAGCCGGGTCTTTTCGACTAGCTCTTCATAGAGAGGCATGACGAGCCCGATGGCCTCGGTCTTGATGAAATCCTGGGCAATTACCTTCAGCACGAGCATTCCTCTTCGATTTTAGGCCCCGCGGAGCGGCTGCTGTTTGCAGACACCACCGGCGGACTTCCTCTCCTGCACCGCTCGCCCGTCTGAAAGGTGAGCCATTCGCAGGATGCCGGGGATATCGAGCGGCATCCGGCACCGTTCAAGACTGTCCGGCACGCTGGCCTGGGTGCGAACCGAGAGATCGGACCTGGAACATTCTTCTTGCGCTGCGCGGCCAACAGCGCGAACCTTTGCGTCGACATCCCTCTTCGACGGCCGCCCGACCCTGTCGGGCCTGAGCGACCGCCGCCTTTCCGGCGTGGGCGCTGTGACATCGTTCTCGTCGGTTCTTCGCCGCGTTGCGCCGGGCGTCTGCTCTGACGCTGTTGCGCGGCCAAAACCCGAAGGAGGACGCTATGGCTGCGACATCAGGCAATGGAGGTTCGGCCGCCGGCAAGAGAGCTTTGGGGCCGCGATGCATCGCCATCGTTGGTCCCTTTCAAAGCGGCAAGACGACCTTGCTCGAGAGCATTCTGGAGCGCTGCGGCGCG